>USEK01000067.1 GCA_900553705.1 uncultured Collinsella sp. | reverse complement strand
CGTCTCGTGGGCTCGGAGATGTGTATAAGAGACAGACGTTTAACCAATCACCCTCAACCATGCCAGGTTTCGCAAAATTAAAACCGCAGGTAGACGGCTTGCGTATTTTCGGAAAACCGGGGGATGGTCGACCCATACGGTTCAAACGTAGTAGATAGGCCGTTTTCGTGGCGCGGCCTCAAAACAGTCTTTTGGGACGGGTGGTATCCTTGGTAGCCCTGTGCTGCAAACGCACCTTAAACGCAAGGAGTCCCATGGATCTTATCGCCCAGCTCGCCCGCGAGCTCAACCTTAAGGCCGCCAACATCGAGGCAGCCGTCAAGCTCATCGACGAGGGCAGCACCATCCCCTTTATCTCGCGCTACCGCAAGGAAGCCACGGGTGGCATGGACGACGTCGCCCTGCGCGCGCTCGACGAGCGCCTGTCCTACCTGCGCAATCTTGAGCAGCGTAAAGAGGACGTCATTCTGCTCATCGACGCCCAGGGCAAGCTCACGCCCGAACTCGAGCAGCAGATTCGCGAGGCCACGCAGCTCCAGCGTGTCGAGGACCTCTACAAGCCCTACCGCAAAAAGCGCATGACCCGCGCGCAGAAGGCCCGCGAGGCAGGTCTGGAGCCGCTCGCCAACATGATCATCATGCAGGCCTCGGCCAAGGGCAGCGCACTCGACGCCGCCGCGGACTACGTCAACGAGGAGGCCGGCTTCGACACGCCCGAGAAGGCGCTCGCCGGCGCCGCCGACATCGTGGCCGAGACGGTGGCCGAGGACCCCGAGAACGTCGCCGACCTGCGCGCCTTTACGCAAAACACCGCCGACATCGTCGTCGAGGCCACCGACCCCGCCGAAAAGACTCCCTACGAGCCGTACTACAGCTATGATGAGCCGCTGCGCCGTATACCCAACCACCGCGTGCTGGCTATCGACCGCGGTGAGCGCGAGGGCAAGCTCCGCGTGCGCGTGAACGTCGACGGCGCTGCCGCCACGGCACGCCTCGGCAGCCGTTGGCCCCGACGCCAGGGCGTGTTTGCTCCCGTCTTCGATGCCGCCATCGCTGACGGTTACAAGCGCCTCATGGCCCCCTCGCTGGAGCGCGAGGCCCGCGCCAAACTCACCGTTCGCGCGCAGACCGAGGCCATCAATGTCTTTGCCAAGAATCTCGAGGGCCTGCTCTCGGCACGCCCCGTGCGCGGCGCCCGCGTGCTCGCGCTCGATCCGGGCTACCGCACCGGCTGCAAGGTCGCCGTCATGGACGAGACCGGCAAGCTGCTCGACCACGGCGTGGTCTATCCCACCAAGCCGCGCCACGACGTCGCCGGCACCAAGCGCGAGCTCGCCCGCCTCGTCAAAAAGGACAGCGTCAACACCATCGTCATCGGCAACGGCACCGCCAGCCGCGAGACCGAGGAAGTCGTCTCGGAGTTCATCGCCGAGCAGGCGCCTGAGCTGCGATACACCATCGTCAACGAGGCCGGCGCATCGGTGTACTCCGCCTCCGAGCTCGCCAGCCAGGAGTATCCCGACTTGGACGTCACCGTGCGTGGCGCCATGAGCCTGGGCCGCCGCCTGCAAGACCCGCTGGCAGAGCTCGTCAAGATCCCGCCCCAGTCCATCGGCGTTGGCCAGTACCAGCACGACCTTGACCAGGCCGAGCTTTCGCGCACGTTGGGCCATGTGGTGGAGGACGTCGTCAACCGCGTGGGCGTCGACGTCAACACCGCAAGCGCGAGCCTGCTGGGATATGTATCGGGCATCACGCCGAGCGTGGCCAAAAACATCGTGGCCTACCGCGAGGAAAACGGCGCCTTTACCGATCGCCGCCAGCTCAAGAAGGTCCCCAAGCTGGGACCCAAGGCATACCTCAACGCCGCGGGTTTCCTGCGCATCAGCGGCGGCAAGAACCCGCTCGACGCGACAAGCGTCCACCCCGAGAGCTACGAGGTGGCCGCGGCCGTCCTGGAGCGCGCCGGCGTTAAATCAAGCGAGCTCAGCCGCGGCGGCGTGCCCGACATCGAGCGCCGCCTAGGCAGCATCTCGGCGCTGGCAAGCGACCTGGACTGCGGCACCCTCACGCTCATCGACATTGTCAACGAGCTCAAGAAGCCCGGTCGCGACCCGCGCGACGACGCGCCCGAGGTGGTCTTTAGCCGCTCAGCGCTTTCCATCGACGACCTGGAGCCCGGCATGGAGCTCAAGGGCACGGTGCGCAACGTTGTGGACTTTGGTGCCTTCGTCGACGTGGGCGTGCACCAGGACGGCCTCGTGCACATCTCCAAACTGGCCAACCGCTTTGTCAAGCACCCGAGCGACGTGGTGCGCGTCGGTGACACGGTCAAGGTGTGGGTCGAAAAGGTCGATCGCGACCGCAAAAAGATCTCGCTCACCATGGTGCAAGGCAAGTAAACCGCCAAAGCAAAGGTACCCCCTGTAGCGATGTGCAAAATCGCGAGTATTCTGCAAATTCCACCGTTCCGAACGCCCCACAGAGACAATAACGTCAAAAACAGCCCCCGTTTTAGCGACATTAGAGCCAGAACGGGGGCTGTTCCGTGCTTCACCCAACTGGTAAAAGCCTTTACCTTGCTGAATACTCTCAATTTTGCACGGCGCAGGCAGGGGTACCTTTGCCCACGGCAGGATATGGAAGCCTATCGCCAACCTACCGGCAAGCTCGTGCCGGCAGCCCCGGCCTTCCCTTTCCCTAGCGCGACCCTCGCAAAGCGCGTGAGCGATAGGGAAAGGGAAGGCCGGGGCGAACAGCCCATGGCGCGGCCAGTGTTCGCCCTACGGCAGAATATGGAAGCCCAAAGCGGCGATATCCTTGGCAAAGCCGCGGACGGTGTCGAGCGAGACCTCGTACGGGTCGCGACCGATGTTCTTCCGCTTGGCCAGGATGCTGTTGGGCACCGTAATGATCTGGCAACCGCAGGCCTCGGCCTGGTAAATGTTGATGAGCTCGCGCGTGGACGCCCACAGGACCTCACAGTTGGGCTTGGCGGCGGCCTTCTTAACCGACTCCGTCATAAACGGAATGGGGTCGACGCCGGTGTCGGCGATGCGGCCGGCAAAGAGCGAGATGATGGACGGCGTCTCGGCGTCAACGGCCTCGACCATCTCATCGACCTGCGTAGGCGTAAAGATGGTGGTGACGTTGACCTTGATGCCGTCGGCGGAAAGCTTGCGGACCAGCTCGGCGGTGGACTCGCCCTTGGTGGTCACGCACGGAATCTTGACGTAGACGTTCTCGGCCCAGGTAGCGATCTCGCGGGCCTCGACCTCCATGGTCTCGACGTCGTCGGCAAAGACCTCAAACGAGACGGATACATCGGTGATGTGGGCCAGGACCTCCTTGGCAAACGCGCGGTAATCCGTCACGCCGCCCTTCTTCATAAGGGACGGGTTGGTCGTGAAACCCTGAACGTTGCCGTTCTCGTACATGTCGAGCATGCCCTCGAGGTTTGCACCGTCAGCGAACACCTTGATTGCCATCTGCCTGATTCCTTTCGTTAGCATACGGCCGATAAACTGCTAAACACTTTACCTACGTTTATCAAGGCGTGAACTGCGGTTTTTTATCTTCTCGGCGAACGGTATAAACACCTCAGTGTTTGGATTGATAAATCGATTGAGCATGCAAAAGCAAAGAGTCGCAGTTTGAGCAAACGTCAGAACGCGGGATTCATTAGATGAGGCCGAAATGCTGCATCGCCGTGACGGTGCCGTCGTGTGCGACATCGTCGGTCACGTAGTCGGCGACCGCCTTGACCTCGGGCATGGCGTTGCCCATGGCCACGGCCGTCTCGACAGCAGCGAGCATACCCAGATCGTTGCCGGAATCACCAAAGCCAAAGGTGCGCGCGTTGCCGGTGCGACCCAGGTATTCCAGCGCTCGCGCCACTCCCACGCCCTTGTCAATGCCCTTGGGGCTCAGCTCGCGATTCTGACCACCGGTGTTGCACAGCTCAAACTCGCAATCGATAAAGCCATCATCGTTGGCTACGCGAGCCAGGTCACTCGCGACGATGCCTACCTTGCCCACGCGCAGACGGCCGTCGACGCGCATTTCCTCGGTGCTGTGCACCACAGAAGTGCCGATCAGAGACGACCGCTCAACACCCGCGGGTTCCAGGGCAAAAGTAGCCACGTTGGTCTCGAAAAAGGCCTCAATCCCTGCCGCGGCCATACGGCGCGCAAGCTCCTCGATAACGTCCTCGTCAAAGCAGTCCTCATACACCACGCGGCCCTCGACCTCGAGCGTGGCGCCCGCCATGGCAACGACGCCCGCGGGGTCGAGCGCACGCAAGCTATCGGCGATGAGCCACAGGGGGCGACCCGTGCAGATAAACGCCTTGTGTCCCGCGTCGCGCAGACGATGAAACGCCTCGACGACCGCCTGCGAGGGGCGAACCGCCGAAAAGTCCTTGTCGGTCATGTTGTCGGGATCGAACGACGTCAGCGTGCCGTCCACGTCAAAAAAGAGCACAGCGGGTTCGGGACACGCATCAATCATATGGGTTCCTTTCGAGGATAAGGGCAAACGAAGCATCCATCATATAATGGAGCGACGCAACCAGAGAGGTCACCCATGGAATTTTACGCAAGCTGCCCCGAAGGCTTTGAGTCCGCACTCGCCGATGAGCTTAAACGCCTCGGGCTTTCGCATGTTCGCCGGCTGAAGGGCCGCGCTACATTTGAGGGCGAGCTCGAAGAAGGCTACCGCGCCTGTCTGTGGTCGCGCCTGGCCAGCCGCGTGTTCGTGGTGCTTGGGCGCTTTGAGGCGCAAGATGCCGATGAACTGTACGATAGCGTTTACGACATCGCCTGGGAGGGCATTGTTCGCCCCGGCGCCACCATCGCCATCACCGCCCGCGGCGTGACCGAGCAGCTGCGCAACACGCGCTTCTCGGCCCTGCGCGCCAAAGACGCGCTGTGCGACCGCCTGGCCGAGACCACGGGCCGTCGCGCCGATGTCGACGCCGCCGATCCCGATGTTCACCTGCTGCTTTCGCTGCGCCAGCGCCGCGCGAGCATCAGCCTGGACCTTTCAGGCGACCCGCTGTTCAAACGCCTGCCGCCCGCAGCGACCCGCGCCGGCGAGGGCGCGCACGTGCTGCGCCCCGACTACGCCGCCCTGGTGCTGGCGCAGGTCGGCTGGACCGCACTGTGCGAGCGCGAGCTGACGGCCGACGACTACGAGAACGAGGCCCTGCCCACGCTGGTCGATGCCTCGTGCGCCGGCGGCGGCCTGCTGCTGGAGGCCGTGAACATTCTGACTGACCGCGCCCCGGGCGCCGCACGCGAGCGCTGGGGCTTTGAGGGCTGGCAGCTGCACGACGCCGCTCTGTGGGAGCAGCTGCTTGCCGAGGCACGCGAGCGCGAGGCGGCAGCACGCGAGCGCCAGGCACGCATCGTGGCTGTGGATGTTGACCCCGCCGCCCGCAAGACCGCCGAGCGCATGGTCAAGTGCGCCGGCTACAAGCGCTTTGTCGATTTTTGCGCCGCCAAGCCCGCCACCGTGCTGGACCATGCGGGCGCCGTCGCCAGCGCCGCCGTGGTCGCAGATACGACCGAGACGCCGCTGTCGCTTATGCACGACGCCATGACGCTCATCGGCGAGCTGCGCCGCGCGCCCGAGCTTGCCGCGGCGCCGGTCACCGCGCTCACCCGCGACGGATTGCTGGCCCGCGCGCTCCACGCCGAGCCCGAGCGCTCGATCGCCGTCATGCCCAACAACGAAGAGACGACCGTCGAAGTCTGGCCTTCGCTCGACCACGCCGCCGCAGCGTTTGAGGCTTCGACCAGTGCGGATGCCGAGGCCGAGGTCACGGATGCCGACGAAGTCAACGACAACGCCGCCGGCACCCCTATGCCCGAGCCTGCCGCCATGCTCGACCTGGGCGACGGCAAGCCGCTGCCCGTGCTCATCCCCGAGTCGGAGCAGTTCGCCAACCGCCTGCGCAAGAATGCCCGTCTGCGTCGCAAGTGGGCCAAGCGCGAGGGCGTTACCTGCTACCGCGTCTACGATGCCGACCTGCCCGATTACTCCGCCGCCATCGATCTGTACGAGGGCTGCCCGCAGACGCCGGGCCGCTGGCTCGTCATCGCCGAATACGCCGCGCCCAAGACTATCGACCCCGCGCTTGCCCAGGCCCGCATGCTCGACATCTTGGCCATCGCGCCCCGCATCTTGGATGTTCCGGCCGAGCACGTGCATGCCAAGGCCCGCATGCGTTCGCGCGGCGGCTCGCAGTACGGCAAGCAGGGCGCCGGCAAGGGCGGATCGGGAGAACGCGCCAATATCGCACGCCGCCGCCTGCCGCTCATCGAAGAGGGCGGGCTCACCTTTGCCGTCAACTTTGACGACTACCTTGATGTGGGCATCTTCTTGGATCACCGCGTCACCCGCAACCTGGTGCGCGAGCACGCCAAGCAGGCACGCCGCTTCCTCAACCTGTTCGCCTACACCGGCACTGCCACCTGCTATGCGGCCGATGGCGGCGTCGAGGAAACCGTGACAGTCGATCTTTCCAACACCTACCTGGACTGGGCCGAGCGCAATATGCGTCAGAACGGCTTTGTGGGCCCGCAGCATCACTTTGTGCGCGACGACGTGCTCGCCTGGATTCGCGACCAGCGCCAGACGCGCAACCGCTGGGACCTGATCTTTGTCGACCCACCCACGTTCTCGAACTCGTCCAAGATGGGCCGCCGCACTTGGGATGTCCAGCGCGACCATGTTGAGCTTTTGGCCGGCGTATCTCGCCTGCTCGCACAGGGCGGCCATGCCATCTTTAGCTGCAACCTGCGCGGCTTCCGTCCCGAGACGCGCAAGCTCGCACGCGCAGGCGTGGTGCTGGAGGACATTACGGCACAGACCATCCCCGAGGATTTCGCGCGCAACCAGAAGGTGCACCACTGCTACATCGTTCGCCGCCTGCCTATCGAGGACGCCATGGCAGAGGCCGGCTTTAGCGCCGAGGAGATTGCCGAGCGAACCGAGGAGCTGCGCAACCCCGAGGCCCGCAAGCCTCGCGCAACGGCGCCCGCGCATGCGCAGGCCGGCAACGGCAAGTCGAACTTTGCCGGCAAACCCTCTCCTGCCGGCAAGCCCAAAAAGAAGAAGTTCTACGCCAGCAAGCCCAAGGGCCAATAAAATAGTTGCGGTGGAATACGGACTGTTTTGCCTGGAATGAGGCAAATTTAGACCGTATTCCACCGCAACTCATATTGGGATGGTGGCCGGCGATCTAGCCTTGGGTGACCAATCGGTAACCGATACCCACATGCGTCTGGATATAGCGCGGGTGCGCGGGGTCGGACTCGATCTTCTTGCGCAACGTGCCCATAAAGACGCGCAGGCTCGCCAGATCGCTCTTAGTTGCCGTGCCCCAAATCTCGTGCAGGATAAACTGGTGCGTCAGCACCTTGTCGGCGTTGTGCGCCAGCAGGCACAGGAGCTTGTACTCGATCGGCGTCAGATGCAGTTCCTCGCCATCCATCGTGGCGATACCGGCATCAAAATCGATATGCAACTCGCCGGTATCGAACGAGCCCTCGGAGACAACGCCGCCCGTTTGTGCATACGAAAGGCGCCTGAGCGTCGTGCGAATGCGCGCGAGCAACTCCTCGACCGAAAACGGCTTGGTCAGGTAGTCGCTGTCTCTTATACACATCTGACGCTGCCGACGACTAGTCGAGTGTAGATCT
>USEK01000066.1 GCA_900553705.1 uncultured Collinsella sp. | reverse complement strand
GGGAAGCGGGGGAGAGCGTTGATTCGAGGAAGGTAAAAAAGCATAAACGCGATGCGCTGAGGCTTGCTCAGCTGCTTGGCGAGTCGGAAGGTGTCGACCTGCGCGGAGAACTGAAGGACGATATGCTTGCGTTTGTTAAAGATTGTGAGGTGGGCGACGTCAATCTGAAACAGATCGGGGTTGCGGGCGCAACGATGGTGCAGTTGCTCGAGACGATGAAAGCAACATATGGCTTGATTGGTTGAGTGGGTGCGTGGCCCGGACGGTGCAGTCTAGCTGCGTTGTCCGGCGTGGAAGCTCGCTAATCGGCTATTATTTGTTTAGACAACTTAAGTTGTAGAGGAGTGACAGGCGATGCTGCAGGGCGCCAAACATATGAAGAGCAATAACGCCGCGGCCAACGGTGGCTCAAGCCCTCAGCCTAAACCTCAACCAAAGCCCAAGCGTCGTCGCAAGCGACTGCCGCGCTGGGCCGACCGGCTCATCACCATCGTCATCATCCTTATTGGCGTGGGCCTTATGACCTGGCCGTGGATCTTGGACCGGCTCGAGGCCTCGGGCGTGTTCAACCAGATCAGCACCGTGTCCAGCACCGTGGACGCGCTGTCTGCCGAGGAGCGCGAGCGCATCCTGCTCCAGGCACGCTCCTTTAACGAGCAGCTTGCCGGCGAGGCCACCGAGCTTCCCGCCGACCAGATCGAGCCCTACGCCCAGCAGCTCATCTTTGACCGCGACCCCATGATGAGCTGGGTCGAGATCCCCTCCATCGACGTGAGCATGCCCATCTACCACGGCACGAGCGAGGAAGTCCTTATGGCGGGCGTCGGCCACCTGGAGGGCACGAGCCTGCCGGTGGGCGGCACCTCGACGCATTGCGTGCTCACCGCGCACTCGGGTATGCGCAACCTGAGCATGTTCGACGACATCCACTCGCTGGAGCCCGGCGACCTGGTGCTGCTGCACACCATGAACAAGACGCTCGCCTACAAGATGGTGGACTCCGAGGTGGTGCTGCCCGAAGAGATGGAGTCGCTGACCATCGAGCCCGGCGCTGACAAGGTGACGCTCGTCACCTGCACGCCCTACGGCGTGAACGACCATCGCCTGCTGGTGCATTGCGTGCGCACCAAGTACAACAAGAAGGACGTCGACAAGCAAAAGTCGCTGGCCGGCCGCCACTGGGGCAAGCGCGAGTTTGCCGTGCTCATCGTGGTCGTAGCCATTGTGCTGTTGCTGCTGGACATCGTGGTCCACGCGGTCCGCAAGCGCCGCAAGGCCAAGGCCTCGGCATAAGACATTCTTCAGAACCACCACAATGGGGACAGGCGCCTTTGTGGTGGTCGGGGCTTCCAAACCATCACAACATTCGATGAAAATCGCGATTTTGCCGAAAAACGTCGAATGTTGTGATGGTTTGCGTTGTGGGCGACGCGGTTTTCGCTATGGACGGTGCGGTTTCGCAGCAGAACCGCCAGCCTGCCGCCTGCCAACCGCCGTCCTCGTTACGTTTTCGCTGCATTTGGGTAAAGCACCTGCTCCAAGCGGCGTTGCCTTGTATACTAGAGCAGTTTATCTGTTATGCGGAAGGGAGCGCCTATGGCACTCAGCGAGAAAGACGTGCACGGCATCGCCGAGTACGCAAAGATCGCACTGACCGATGACGAGCTCACCCAGATGACGTCCTACCTGAACGACGCCGTCCAGATGCTCGAGCCCGTCCTGCAATATGACTTGCCCGACGTGGAGCCCACGTTCCATCCCATCGGAAGCCTGTCCAACGTGATGGGCGACGACCTGCGCGAGCCCGAGCGCGACCTGCCGCTCGGCGTTGCGCTCGAAAACGCCGGCAGCGCACGCGACCGCTACTTCCGCGTGCCGTCCATTTTGGGAGAGGGGGAGAGCGAGTAATGGCGCTAAGCTTCGATTCCCTTACCGCCGCCCAGATCGCCGCAGGCGTTGCCGCCGGCGACTTTACCGCTACCGAGGTGGCCCAGGCCTCCCTTGCCGCCATCGAGGCGCGCGAGGGCGGGGTCCAGGCATTCCTGCAGGTGGCGCCCGAGCTTGCGCTCGAGGCCGCCGCGCGCGTGGATGCCGACCGCGCCGCAGGCAAGCCGCTGCCCCCGCTCGCGGGCGTGCCGCTGGCCATTAAGGACAACATGAACCTCGTGGGCACGCGCACCACCTGCGCTTCCCGCATGCTCGAGGATTACCAGAGCGTCTACACAGCCACCTGCGTCCAGCGCATGCTCGATGCCGGCTGCCTGCCCATGGGCAAGGCCAACATGGACGAGTTTGCCTTTGGCAGCTCCACCGAGAGCTCGGCGTTCCACCGCACCAACAACCCCTGGGATACCGAGCGCGTGCCCGGCGGCTCCTCGGGCGGCTCCGCTGCCGCCGTCGCCGCGGGCGAGGTCGCGCTCTCGCTGGGCTCGGACACCGGCGGTTCCATCCGCCAGCCGGCGAGCCTCTGCGGCGTGGTGGGCTTTAAGCCCACGTATGGTGCCGTGAGCCGTTACGGCGTGGTCGCCTTTGGCTCGTCGCTCGATCAGGTGGGCCCCTTTGGCCGCACGGTCGAGGATGTCGCGCTGGCCATGAACGCGCTTACCGGCGCGGGCCACGATCCGTACGACTGCACGAGCCAGGATTGCGCCGTCGACTTTACCGAGCATCTCAACGACAGCATCGAGGGCAAGCGCGTGGGCATTATCCCTGCGTTTATGGAGGCCGAGGGCCTGACGCCCGAGGTCAAGGCTGCTGTTCAGCGTGCCGCCCAGGAGCTGCAGAACCAGGGCGCCGAGCTGGTCGAGGTCGACCTGCCGCACCTGGACGCCGCCATCGCCGCCTACTACGTCATCGGCCCGGCCGAGGCGTTCTCCAACCTGGCCCGCTTCGACGGCATTCGCTACGGCTATCAGGAGGAGGGCTGCGCCAACCTGTCCGACCAGAGCTCGCTTTCGCGCGCCCACGGCTTTGGCGCCGAGGCCAAGCGCCGTCAGATGCTCGGCGCCTACCTGCTGAGCTCGGGCGTGTACGACAAGTACTACTACGCTGCGCAAAAGGCCCGCACGCTCATCACGCAGGACTACGACGCCGCGTATGCCAAGGTGGACACCATCCTCATGCCCGCCTCGCCGCGCACGGCCTTTAAGTTTGGCGAGATCAGCGACCCCACGCAGATGTACCTTTCGGACCTGTACACCATCTCGCTCAACATCTGCGGCAACGGTGGTATCTCGGTGCCGCTGGGCCTGGGCGAGGATACTCAGCTGCCCGTTTCTGCCCAGCTGGTTGGTCCGGCCTTTAAGGACCGTCAGCTGCTCACGTTTGCCCGCGCCCTGGAGCGCGGCTTTGCCGATGCCGCTACGGGTGCGCCCACGCTTTCCGTCGCGCCCGATTTTGCCGGGAAGGGAGGCGAGCTGTAATGAAGGAGCTTTCCGAGGTCCTGCAGGATTGGGAGGCCGTGATCGGCCTGGAGATCCATACCGAGCTCACCGCACTCGATACCAAGATGTTCTGCAACTGCAAGCTCAGCCACGATGACGAGCCCAACGCCAACGTGTGCCCGGTGTGCCTGGGCCTGCCCGGCGCCCTGCCGGTGCCCAACAAGCGCGCCATCGAGAGCATCGTCAAGGCCGGTCTCGCCACCAACTGCGAGATCCAGCGCCACTCGATGTTCTACCGCAAGCACTACTTCTATCCCGATATGGCCAAGAACTTCCAGACCACGCAGGGTCCGGTCGCCTTTGCCATGTACGGTCACCTGGACCTGGACGTGACCGGTCGCGGTGCCGCCGAGCGCCCCGACTGCGCGTTTGGCGAGGCCGAGGCCCAGAGCCTGGCGAGCGCCTCGGCCAACGCCGAGGGCCTGTCCACGTCCATGACGTCGACCATGCGCGAGGGCAACCAGCGCGCCGGCCACCTGGCCAGCTACGATGCGTCCAACCTGCAGATGCCCGAGCGTCGCGAGGACGGTTCCTACACGGTGCCCATCCGCATCCTGCGCATCCACATGGAGGAGGACGCCGCCAAGATGGTCCACGTGGGCGGCGCCGAGGGCCGCATTACCGCCGCGGCCGAGTCGCTCGTCGACTACAACCGCTGCGGTACGCCGCTGATCGAGCTCGTCACCGAGCCCGACCTGCGCACGCCCGAGGAAGCGCGCCTGTTTATGGAGAAGCTCCGTCGCATCTTTGTGACGCTGGGCATTTCGGACTGCTCCATGGAGAAGGGTTCCATGCGCTGCGACGGTAACGTGTCGCTGCGCCGCCGCGGCGAGACCAAGCTGGGCACCAAGACCGAGCTCAAGAACCTCAACTCGTTTAAGAGCCTGCATGACGGCCTCGCCTACGAGATTTGTCGCCAGGCCGAGGTGCTCGAGGAGGGCGGCATCATCTATCAGGAGACCCGCCACTGGGAGCCCAGCCGCAAGCGCACCGTGGTCATGCGCGTTAAGGAGACGGCCGACGACTATCGTCTGTTCCCCGATCCCGACCTGGCGCCGTTCGACCTTGACGACGAGTTTATCGACCGTTGCCGTGACGAGATTCCCGAGCTGCCCGATGCCAAGCGTGCCCGTTTTGAGGCCGACTTTGGCATTAAGGCGGCCGACGCCGAGCAGATTGCCGGCGACCCCGAGTTTGCCGAGTTCTTTGAGGCCGCCGCTGCCGGTATGGCTGGCAAGGAGGCCCAGACGGTCGCAAACCTGCTGGTGAACGAGATGATCGCCTACCTTAAGGGCGCAGGCGTGTCGCTCGCCGAGTCCGGCATTGCGCCGGCTCAGGTGGCGGCTCTTGCCAAACTGCTGGCGACTGATGCAATCAGCTCCAACCAGGCGCACGAGGTCTTTGAGGCCATGGCCCAGACCGGCGACGACCCCAACAAGATCGTCGACGAGCGCGGTATGCGTCAGGTGAGCGATGCCGGCGCGCTGCAGCCGATCGTGGACGAGGTGCTGGCTAACTGTGCCGATCAGGCACAGCAGTATCGTGACGGCAACCAGAAGGTCATCGGCTTTTTGGTAGGCCAGTGCATGAAGGCAAGCCGCGGCAAGGGCAACCCGAAGCTCTTCAACGAGTTGCTGAGAACGTCGCTCTCGTAAACGGGAACCCGGGAGCCCCGGCAGGGCGGGTGCTTCCTCAAAATTTCGAACAGTCCTGCGCAAGACGAAGGCCACATTAAGTGGCCTTCTTTGCGTGCGGAACTCATTTTGAGCAAGCACCCGCCCTGCCGGGGCTCCCGGGTTCCGTGACGACTCGGCCGTTCGGGTCAGGTAGGCTGATAGGAAAGATGGTGACGGAGGCGCAAAATGCGCCTCCGCCTTTTGAATGTGATGAAAGTGTGGCGAAATGAGCTTAAAACTTCCGTAAATGTGATAAATGTCACGTTTTACCTAGGGTAAAATGTGGGAAATATCACGTTTACGGAAGTTTCTTTGCGGGAGGTTCGGTCATGCAGCGAGATATCATTGCCAAGCTTAACGCTTGGAAAGCGTCAGAATATCGTAAGCCGCTTATCCTTAAGGGGGCGCGTCAGGTTGGAAAGACGTGGGCGCTTAAGGAGTTCGGCCGAACCTCGTACCTCAATTTTGTGTATCTGACGCTCGAGGAGCCGTCACCTGGGGTACAGGGCGAGTACGCTCAGTTTTTCGAAGGTACGCGCGATCCTCGACGGATCATCTCAAATCTTTCCCTGGCACTTGGACAGCCTATCAATCCCGGCGAAACGCTGCTTATTTTTGATGAGATCCAGGATTGTCCTTCTGCAGTCGGCGCCCTTAAATACTTCTGTGACGAGGCCCCCGAGTATCACGTCGCATGCGCAGGGTCTTTGTTGGGCGTTCGCTTGTCCCGTGAGACCAGCGCTTTTCCGGTGGGAAAGGTCGAGTTCATGGAGATGCGCCCCATGAGCTTTTCCGAGTTTCTGAAAGCCGAGGGCGCTGCAAACTACGACGAATACCTTGGCGGCCTGGATCAGATCGAGACAGTGCCCGATTTCTTCCATGTCCGTCTCGTCGAGCATCTTCGTCGTTATTTTGCATGCGGCGGCATGCCAGAGGCTCTTGGCCGGTGGGTGGAGACGGGCGATATCGTTCAGGTCGATAAGGTGTTGTCTGATCTCTTGGATTCCTACGAGCGCGATTTTGCCAAGCATGGTGGCCGTGCGCAGTTCGCCAAGCTTTCGCAAATATGGAACTCGATTCCAGCTCAGTTGGCGCGCGAGAACAAAAAGTTCGTTTGGGGTGCGGTGCGCGAGGGGGCTCGTGCTCGAGAATACGAGGATGCTCTGGAATGGCTTGCCGATGCTGGGCTCATCACGGCGGTTCGCCTTAATGCTGCCGGTGGTGTGCCGCTCTCTGCGTACGATGACCTCAAGGCATTTAAAGTCTACTGTCTTGATGTCGGCTTGCTGCGCCGCATGGCAAGGCTGGATGCGTCCGCTTTTGCCGTCTCGGATGCGCTATTTTCGGAGTTCAAAGGTTCGTTCGCCGAGAACTATGTGCTTCAGGCATTACTTTCACAGTTAGATGCTGCTCCGCGTTATTGGACAAACGAGAAGCCGAAGCACGAAGTCGATTTTTTGATTCAAGTCGGAAACGAAATCGTTCCCGTCGAGGTCAAATCGGGAGAGGTCGTTCATTCCGAGAGCCTTAAGTACTATGCCGACAAGTATGCGGAGACGACTCCATTGAGGGTCCGCTACTCACTTAAGAACCTAAAGCTCGACGACGGGGTGCTCAACATTCCGTTGTATTTGGCTGATCGATCTGTCCCTCTTATCAAAAAGGCGCTTGATTGTGCACATCTTGACGTTTAGATCCTGGGTGAGCTGACGGGCGGCGGCTAATTAATCGCTCCGTTACGGCCAGGGAGCTTGGGCCTTAGCGATGCTTGCTTCGCCAAGCCGTGGGTGTCATGCCGGTGTGTTGCTTGAAGGCTTGGGCGAAGGCGGCTTGCTGAGGGTAGCCTAGACGCTCTGCCACCTGCGCTATCGCGAGCGCGCTATCGGCCAAAAGGTCCTGTGCTCGCTCCATACGGCGTCTGCGAATGTAGGCGCCCAGGGACTCGCCAGTTTGGGCCTTAAAGGTGGCGCATAGTTTGGAGCGGCTTGTGTAGAGCCTCTCGGCGATCTCGTTGATACCCACACGTCTGCCTTTGTCGAGCGCGCGCTCAATCATTGCCGTTGCCTCTTCGGCAATGGTTATGCTGGCGCGTGTGTCTGCCGCTTGCCGCGCCTGCTTGTGGGCCGCGCACGAACAGGCGAGCTCCGCGACCATGGTCTCCACGATGCCCTGCATATAGACGTGTCCGCCTACGGTGCGGGCGCGGTCCTCGTTAATCCGGCGCAGCGTGTGGCAGATGACAGACGCCGCTTCCTCGTGCCATGGCTCGGCAAACGCCTCAAAGATTCCCGCGAACTCGGTGGGATAGCGGTGCTCCAGTTCGTCAAAATATCCAGGCAAAAAGAGCACCGAGCGCGAGTGATAGAGCCGCCCCGCAAACAGCGGGCTTAATTCCTCGCCACAGCTATCTTGGATAAAGCTGCAAACGGCATTGTTTGGCCACGGTCCATGCAATGGTTTAAGGTTCGCAGGCGTTATGCCAGCCTCGGGCATGCATGTAAGTGTGGGCGCGCTGACCTCGCTCACGCAGGCGTACGGCTCGGGTGTGTATTCGGCCAGGTACATATCGTGCATCGGGGTAATGAAATGCTCCATAACGATGCAGGCGGGGGAGAGAGGCATGATCCATGCGCGTCCGTGCGCCCGATCGTTTGCCACCTCGCCGGTAAAGACGGCGCCCTTGCCGGTAAGCTCCAGGCCAAACTGCTCAAACTGTGGTGCGTAGAGC
>USEK01000065.1 GCA_900553705.1 uncultured Collinsella sp. | reverse complement strand
CCTCGACGCCCTCGCCGTCCGGATCGAGGTCGGCGTTGCGGGTGACGCGGATCAGCGCACGATCCAGCGGCTTATAGGAGCCAAAGCAGCTGTCCAGGCAGGCGAGGATGACGTCCTCGAGCAAGATGTAGGAGTAGGTGCCGGTGGGCGAGGGGATCTCGACCACGCGGTTCATCGAGGCGGGAATCTCGATAAGGCCCAGCAGGCTCTCTTCGTCGGTGGCGCCGTCCAGACCACAGGCCAGATAGAGCGCGCCATTGCGCAGGTTGGGGAAGGGGTGGCGCGGGTCAATGACCAGCGGCGAGATGACCGGCGACACGTAGGCCTGGAAGTAGCGGGTTACAAAGGTGCGCTCCTCGGGCGTAAGCGAATCGATGCGGGCGCGGTGAACGCCCAAGGTGTCGAGCTTGCCCTCGATGCTCTTAAAGATGGACTCCCAACGGGTAAGGAGCCCGGGCATTTCGGCCATGACAGCATCGACCTGTTCGGAGGCGGTCATATTGCTCTTGTTGTCGACAGGTTGTTTTTTGAGCTCCGCCAGATCGGACAGGCCGCCCACGCGCACCATAAGGAACTCGTCGAGGTTGGACTCGAAGATCGAGACGAACTTTAGTCGCTCGAATAACGGAACGGTTTCGTCGAAGGCTTCGTCGAGCACGCGGTTGTCAAAGCGTAGCCAGCTGAGCTCTCGGTTTTGCGTGTACGAGAAGTCGCGCGGCGGTTTGCGCAGCTTTGCGGCGGCTTGCTTCTTTTCGATTTTGCTCGGCATATGCATCTGTCCGTTCAGTCCCCACAAGGGACGGTAGCCTAACACTAATCACTATTGTCTCAATTTAGTCGACCTGTGGCACGGACGCATCGCGCGAACGGTATCTTTACCTACTTCTTACGCTGCCAAGGCATGCAACTAACTGCCCAACTCGTTTGGAAACAATCTATATCCATACTCAACTGGTGAGGATGTATGAATAAGAATGATTGCGAGCTGAATATAATCGAATTCAAATTGAATCATGGACAAACGACATAGATATGCAGAAAACCGTTTAAGCTATGCAATTCCTAAACATGAAAATATTTGTGCAATCTAGCTTAATTCCTTAGAAAAAAGAACATTTACCTTTGAAAACCTGCTTTAGAGAACCGAAGTGCATCATGGGGGAATCATATGCGATATACCGTTCATCGCACTTTGCTGACCGTTCGGGGGCGAGGTGGAATTGCAGGTGGTTTTTGGATATAACTAGAGCTGTCAGCAAGCAGCGTCCCATACGGAGGGGCGCTGATACATTCGGCCAGTAAGGCCCGAAAGAAAGGTAGGAGGCCATGACGAAAGGTCTGCACGTGCCTTCCGAGATCGGCAAGCTCAGGAAGGTCTGCCTGCACCGTCCCGGCGACGAGCTCCTCAACCTGCCGCCCGACGAGCTCGAGCGACTCCTGTTCGACGACGTCCCGTTCCTGGAGGTCGCGCAGCAGGAGCACGACACCTTCGCCCAGATCCTGAGGGACCAGGGCGTGGAGGTCCTCTATCTCGAGAACCTCGTCGCTGAGGTGTTCGACCAGGTCCCCGGCGCCCGCGCCGAGTTCACCGACCAGTACATCGCCGAGGCCGGCATCCGCGGCCAGCACATGCCGCAGATCGTCCGCGAGAAGCTGGACTCCATCGAGGACAACCTCGAGTTCGTCAAGAAGACCATGGCCGGCATGACCAAGTCCGAGATCGACATGCCCCTCACGGCGTCCACGACCCTCGACTCCCTGGTCAACTCCGAGTCCGAGTCCGACCTGATCATCGACCCGATGCCCAACCTCTACTTCACCCGCGACCCGTTCGCGGTCGTCGGCGAGGGCGTCAACCTCAACCGCATGTACTCGGTCACCCGCAACCGCGAGACCCTGTACGGCAAGTACATCTTCAAGTACCACCCCGACTACAAGGACGTCTCGCTGTACTTCCGCCGCGACTGCCAGTTCCACACCGAGGGCGGCGACGTGCTGAACATCAACGAGAAGACCCTCGCCGTCGGCATCTCCCAGCGCACCCAGGCCGCCGCGATCGACGTCATGGCCCAGAACATCTTCTGGAACTCCGACTCCAAGGTCGAGCGCATCCTGGCCTTCGACATCCCGGTCTCGCGCGCCTTCATGCACCTCGACACGGTCTTCACCCAGATCGACGTCGATAAGTTCACGATCCACCCCGCCATCATGGGCACCCTGCGCGTCTACGAGCTGACCGCCGGCAAGAACCCGGGCGACGTGAACATCCGCCTGATCGAGGACACCCTCGAGCACGTCCTGGAGGACGCCACCGGCGTCGACCAGGTCAAGCTGATCCCCTGCGGCGGCGGCGACCCGATCGCGGCCTCCCGCGAGCAGTGGAACGACGGCTCCAACACCCTGTGCGTCGAGCCCGGCAAGATCTGCGTCTACGCCCGCAACACCGTCACCAACGACGTGCTGTACAAGGAGGGCCTGGACCTTCTCGTCGTGCCCTCCGCCGAGCTCTCCCGCGGCCGCGGCGGCCCGCGCTGCATGAGCATGCCCTTCTGGCGCGAGGACCTCTAGGGTCTTCAAGGACCCGTACAGGTCATAATATATACATCTAGCTGCCATTAGATGTCTCCCATTGGGGCGGTGCGGGTTTTCGCACCGCCCCAATCTTGTATGAGGAACGTCAACACGATTGGATGATTGCTTTTGTAAGGAGCTTGGCCATGGACATCAAGACGATTGGCGTTGAGGAATGGCTCAACGTTTGGGAGAAGAGCGCCACGTGGGACATCGCGCAGTCGACGATCTCGTCGCTCACCATGGGCGAGCTGCGCGCGCTCGATGAGCAGGACGGCGCCACGTTCTACGAGCGCCTGGACCGCGAGAAGATGAACTACGGCTGGATCGAGGGCTCGCCGGAGTTTAAGGCCGTGGTTGCCAAGCTGTATCGTCGCGAGGTCAATCCCGATCACATTCTGCAGACCAATGGCTGCACGGGCGCTAACCTCAACGCCATCATGGCTGTGGTCGAGCCCGGCGACCATGTTATCGCCGAGTGGCCCACCTACGCGCCGCTCTACGAGATTCCGCGCACGCTGGGCGCCGAGGTCGAGTATTGGGAGCTTCGCGAGGAACTCGGCTGGAAGCCCGATATCGAGGAACTCAAGCGCTTGGTCCGTCCCAATACCAGGCTCATCTGCATCAACAACGCATCGAACCCCATCGGTACGGTGCTTGATGCCGATACGCTCGGACAGATTGCCGAGATCGCCCGCTCGGCGGGCGCCTATGTGCTGTGCGACGAGGTGTACTTGCCCCTCGAGAACACCGAGTCCTTCATGTCGATGGCCGATGTGTACGAGAAAGCCATCGTCACCAACTCGGTGTCTAAGACTTACTCGACGCCTGCGGCCCGCGTGGGCTGGGTCGTGGCCGACGAAGAGGTGTCCAACCGCATCCGTACCTATCGCGATTACACCATGATCTGCGGCGGCGTGTTCAACGATGCCCTGGCGACCTATGTGCTTGAGCACAAGGACAAGATCCTCGAGCGCAATCGCAAGATCGTGTTTGGCAACTGCGATATCGCGCAGGCTTGGATCGATACGCAGCACCGCGTTTCCTGGACGGCGCCGCAGGGCGTGTCCACCTCATTTATCCAGCTTGATATTCCCGAGGATGACGAGGGGTTCTGCAAGCGCCTGCTGTCCGAGAGGAGAGTGCTGCTGGTACCCGGCAGCCGCTTTGAGCTTCCCTGTGGCGCACGCCTGGGCTACTGCGCGAGCGAGGACGTTCTGCGTGAGGGCCTGAGGCTTTTGGGCGAGGCACTGGCGGAGTTTGATCGCTAGGATTCCGATGATCTTCGATGGCCTTATCTAAATTGGCAAAAGATAATCGAAAACGGACCCGTTTCCCTAGTGAAGCGGGTCCGTTTTTCTATACCGAGAAGTCAAGTTGTTACAAATGGGGCCGTAAAGCGAGCCGGTATCCGCTGGGCCTTATACTGAGTTTCCGGTGAACGGTATCAAGCGTCTGGTAAACGGTAATTTATTTACCAGAAATGAATAGGACAAACTTTTTTCTGAATAAAAATGAAAATGGTTGAGACGCAGTATGAACCGCTAATTCTATTCATAGCTTTGTTGGAAATATGCAATATGAGGGTGGTTTAACAAAGTTTAGTTCCAATTGATTTTTGGATTGAAAACGCGTTTAAGCACGTAAATGCACTTTATTAAATCAAAGTGTGCCATGCGTGAAGTATATGTGTATGCCGTTCACCCCTCATATAAAACCGTTCGGGGGCGAGGTGGAAGTATGAACTGATTTTGGATATAAATATATCGTCAGCAATAACGCCTCACACGGAGGGGCGCTAACGAATCGGCCCTGACAGGGGCCCGAAAGAAAGGTAGGAGGCCATGACGAAAGGTCTGCACGTGCCTTCCGAGATCGGCAAGCTCAGGAAGGTCTGCCTGCACCGTCCCGGCGACGAGCTCCTCAACCTGCCGCCCGACGAGCTCGAGCGACTCCTGTTCGACGACGTCCCGTTCCTGGAGGTCGCGCAGCAGGAGCACGACACCTTCGCCCAGATCCTGAGGGACCAGGGCGTGGAGGTCCTCTATCTCGAGAACCTCGTCGCTGAGGTGTTCGACCAGGTCCCCGGCGCCCGCGCCGAGTTCACCGACCAGTACATCGCCGAGGCCGGCATCCGCGGCCAGCACATGCCGCAGATCGTCCGCGAGAAGCTGGACTCCATCGAGGACAACCTCGAGTTCGTCAAGAAGACCATGGCCGGCATGACCAAGTCCGAGATCGACATGCCCCTCACGGCGTCCACGACCCTCGACTCCCTGGTCAACTCCGAGTCCGAGTCCGACCTGATCATCGACCCGATGCCCAACCTCTACTTCACCCGCGACCCGTTCGCGGTCGTCGGCGAGGGCGTCAACCTCAACCGCATGTACTCGGTCACCCGCAACCGCGAGACCCTGTACGGCAAGTACATCTTCAAGTACCACCCCGACTACAAGGACGTCTCGCTGTACTTCCGCCGCGACTGCCAGTTCCACACCGAGGGCGGCGACGTGCTGAACATCAACGAGAAGACCCTCGCCGTCGGCATCTCCCAGCGCACCCAGGCCGCCGCGATCGACGTCATGGCCCAGAACATCTTCTGGAACTCCGACTCCAAGGTCGAGCGCATCCTGGCCTTCGACATCCCGGTCTCGCGCGCCTTCATGCACCTCGACACGGTCTTCACCCAGATCGACGTCGATAAGTTCACGATCCACCCCGCCATCATGGGCACCCTGCGCGTCTACGAGCTGACCGCCGGCAAGAACCCGGGCGACGTGAACATCCGCCTGATCGAGGACACCCTCGAGCACGTCCTGGAGGACGCCACCGGCGTCGACCAGGTCAAGCTGATCCCCTGCGGCGGCGGCGACCCGATCGCGGCCTCCCGCGAGCAGTGGAACGACGGCTCCAACACCCTGTGCGTCGAGCCCGGCAAGATCTGCGTCTACGCCCGCAACACCGTCACCAACGACGTGCTGTACAAGGAGGGCCTGGACCTTCTCGTCGTGCCCTCCGCCGAGCTCTCCCGCGGCCGCGGCGGCCCGCGCTGCATGAGCATGCCCTTCTGGCGCGAGGACCTCTAAGTCTTTCCGTTTCCGGTGCGGTCCCCCTACAACCGCACCGGCTTCGCCCGTTAAACGGGCAACACTAATATTTACGTAATTCATTTCTTCGAAAGGAATCGAACCATGGGTGTTAACCTCTCCGGCCGTAGCTTCCTCAAGCTTCTCGACCTCACCACCGAGGAGATCGAGTACCTGCTCAAGCTCTCCAAGAACTTCAAGGATATGAAGCGCGCTGGCGTTCCGCACCGCTATCTCGAGGGCAAGAACATTGTTCTGCTCTTCCAGAAGACCTCCACTCGTACCCGCTGCGCCTTCGAGGTCGGCGGCATGGATCTGGGCATGGGCGTCACCTACCTCGATCCGGGTTCGTCGCAGATGGGCAAGAAGGAGTCCATTGAGGACACCGCCCGCGTTCTCGGCCGCATGTATGACGGCATCGAGTTCCGTGGCTTTGCCCAGGACGACGTCGAGGAGCTCGCTGCTAAGTCCGGCGTGCCCGTGTGGAACGGCCTGACCACCGAGTGGCACCCCACCCAGATGCTCGCCGACATCCTGACCGTCCAGGAGAACTTCAACTACGACATCAAGGGCAAGACCCTCGTCTTCATGGGCGACTGCAAGAACAACGTTGCTCGCTCCCTCATGGTCGTCTGTTCCAAGCTCGGCATGAACTTCGTGGCCTGCGGCCCCGAGGAGTGCATGCCCGCTGACGACGTCATCGAGGCCTGCAAGCCCATCGCCGAAGCCAACGGCTGCACCATCAAGCTGACCACCGACGTCAAGGACGGCGTCACCGGTGCCGACGTTATCTACACCGACGTGTGGGTCTCCATGGGCGAGCCCGACGAGGTCTGGGCCGAGCGCATCGCTCAGCTCACCCCGTATCGCGTTACCTCCGAGGTCATGGCTATGGCCAACCCGGGTGCCATCTTCCTGCACTGCCTGCCCAGCTTCCACGACACCAATACCACGATTGGCGCCGAGAAGTGCGAGCAGTTCGGCATCACCGAGCAGGAGGTCACCGACGAGGTCTTCGAGAGCCCCGCTTCCAAGGTCTTCGACGAGGCCGAGAACCGCATGCACACCATCAAGGCTGTCATGTACGCCACGCTCAAGTAAGAGCATCTAGCATCTCGCTCGGGGTGTCTTGCTGCACACCCCGAGCGGCTTTGTCTGGTAAATATCTCGCGTCGGGCGGTGGGCACGGCACGGAAGATCCGCTTCGCGCGAGAAAGTTAAATGATTTATGAAGGGGGGATGAGAACCATGACTGAGACCGCTAAGAAAAAGCGCGGTATGCCTTCATCGTTCACCATTCTTCTAGCTCTGCTGGCAATTGTTGCAGTGATTACCGTTATCGTCTCCGGCACGTCCGGCGGCGCGGTTACTGCAGCCCGCCTGAGCGATTTCTGCACCGCCCCGATCCTGGGCTTCGCTGACGCTCTGCCCGTCTGCCTCTTCGTTATGATCCTGGGCGGCTTCCTCGGTATGATGACCGAGACTGGCGCTCTGGACAACGGCATCGCCGTTCTGGTGCAGAAGCTTAAAGGCAACGAGATCATGCTCGTTCCTGTCCTTATGCTCATCTTCTCCCTCGGTGGTACCACCTATGGTATGTGCGAGGAGACCGTTCCCTTCTACGCCCTGCTCGCCGCTACCATGATGGCTGCTGGCTTCGACCCCATGGTCGGCGCCGCTACCGTCCTGCTCGGCGCTGGCTGCGGCTGCCTCGGCTCCACGGTTAACCCGTTTGCCGTCGGTGCTGCCGTTGACGCTCTGACTGGCGTTGGCATTGAGGTCAACCAGTCCATCATCATCGGCCTTGGTGCCGTCCTGTGGATTGTCACTACCGCTATGTCCATTGTCTTCGTGATGAACTATGCCAAGAAGGTCAAGGCTGACAAGGGTTCCACCATCCTGTCGATGCAGGAGCTCAAGGACGCCGAAGAGGCTCACGGCAAGGCTGCTTCCGAGGTCCACAAGGAGGTCAAGCTCACCGGTCGTCAGAAGGGTGTTCTGATCGCCTTCGCCTTCACCTTCGTCGTCATGATCGTCGGCTTCATTCCGCTGGCCGACCTCAACGAGGGCGTCGCCAACTTCTTCGACGCCGGCGCTGTCTACGACGCCGACGGTAACGCCGTCGTCCAGGGCTGGTCTGCCCTGATCACCGGCTGTCTCTTATACACATCTCCGAGCCCACGAGACGTAGAGGAATCTC
>USEK01000064.1 GCA_900553705.1 uncultured Collinsella sp. | reverse complement strand
CAATGGTATACGGGTGCATCATCGACGTCTTCAATACAGAAGATATCAGTGCGGAATGTTTTCAAAACCAAGCCCGGCCCCGACCTGCGTTGACACAGCTGAAGGTTCTTGGGCATCGCTTGCTGGCGGGGTTCCTTGTCTGAATTGAACTTTGTTGGTGGGGCTACTGGTCCCGGTCGCTGGTTCGCGCTTTGCGCGAACTCCGCGCTACTGGGGGTCAATTAGGCTTCCGTTGTTGGGCCCGCCACATCTTCCCGGCCCAACATCGACCTTAGCTTCTCAAAGCTCTCCTCGCTCAGGCAGTGCTCCATGTGGCAGCCCTCTTGCGACGCCACCTCGGCCGATACGCCCGCATCCTCCAAAAGCCCCACGAAAAAGCAGTGGCGCTCCCACATTTGGCGCGCGACCTCCAGACCGCGCTCTGTCAGATGAACATCTCGTTTGCCCATTTCGACATAGCCGTTGCTTTCCAGCGTCGCCATGGCCTTGGAAACGCTCGCCTTGGTTACGCCGAGGTACTCCGCAACGTCGATCGAGCGCACGATGCCCTGACGTTCCGACAGAACGTAGATCGATTCGAGATAGTCTTCTCCGGATTCACGTAGGGCCATGGGCCGCCTTTCGCGATGATTGCTAGTTAGCCTTTGCATACTTTTCACAGCTTACTTTACCGCAAAAGTTGCCCATGTCTTACTACTTTGTCTAAAAGTTAGCCGTGTTTCACAAAACGTGCGGGACGAAAACAAAATGGGGACGCCCCGCAAGGAGTGTCCCCAGGTGCCGAGCCGCAGCTATAACAGTCCAAAGTGCTTCGCGGCGTTGTAGATCCCGTCGTCGTCCACGGCGGTCGTCACATAGGTCGCCGCAGCCTTCACCGTGTCCTGCGCGTTGCCCATGGCCACGCTCGTGAGCACGGCGGAAAACATCGACAGGTCGTTCTCGCCATCGCCAAAGGCAATCGCCTCGCTCGCATCGACACCCAGGCGCTCCAGCGTCGCCGCCACGCCCAGGTCCTTGCCGCCGTTAGCGGGAATAATGTCGCAGAACAGGTCGCACCAGCGCGTGGTGAGCGAATGCGACACCGCATCGGTCACGATATGCTCGTCGGCCGGGTCCACAAAGGCGCAAAACTGGTAGACCGGTGCGTCAAACGCGTGCTCAAACGGCTCCTCGTGGTAGACGATTCCCGCGTTGCTGCCGGCCGTCACCACGCGCTCGGACAGACGGTTCACAAACGAGTTCTCGCCCTGCATGCACAGCGAGTCGTAGCACCCCTGCGCCACCTGGTCCACAATCACCGCGACGTCGTCCGGATCGATCGGGCAGCTGCGATAAACGCCCTTGGCGTCAAAACAGTGCTGGCCCGAAAGCGTAATGTACGCATCCCATCCCAAGTCGAGCAGCCAGTCCGGCATCTGGTAGGTCGGGCGGCCCGTGGCGATCACGCACGCAATCCCCTGTTCGCGAAAGCTGTCGAGCACCTGCTGCGCCGACGCCGGAATCCGGTGCGTCTTAAAGCTCAGCAGCGTGCCGTCGATATCGAAAAACGCGGCTTTGATCATCCTCGCCTACTCCTCGCCCTCGAGCTTTTCGCTCGCCTCGAGCCACGCCATCTCCAGCTCGTCCATGGCGGCGTGAGCCTCGTCGATCTTTGCCTGTTGCTCGCCGAGCGCCGTGTAGTTGGTGGGATCGACCTGGGCCATTGCTGCCTCGGCCTCCTCAACGCGGACGCGCTGCGTCTCCATCTTGCGCTCGAGCGAGCTCACCTCGCGGCGAAGCTTCTGACGCTCGGCGTTGGACAGGCCATTGGGCTGACCGCTCGCCTTGGGCTTATCGGCCGTCGCAGCCGCGGCACCGGTGTCGAACGTGCCGGTCTTGGCACTCGGCGCGCCCACGGGCTCGCCCTCGGCGGTAGCGTTGCACAGGCGCAGGTACTGGTCCACGCCGCCGGGCATGTGCGTCAGATGGCCATCGAGCAGCGCCCACTGCTGGTCAGTCACGCGCTCCATCAAAAAGCGGTCGTGCGTCACCAGAATCAGCGTGCCGGGCCAGCCGTCGAGCAGGTCCTCGACAATCGCCAGCATATCGGTATCCAGGTCGTTGCCGGGCTCGTCCAAGATGAGCACGTTGGGTTCGTCCAGGATCGTCAGCAACAGCGACAGGCGGCGGCGCTGGCCGCCCGAAAGATCGCCGATGCGGCTCCAGAGCTGCTGCGTCGAAAAGCCCAGACGCTCGCAAAGCTTCTCGGGCGAAGTCTCCTTGCCGTCGATGACGTAGTACTTCTTATAGTTGCTGAGCACCTCGCGAATCGTGTCGCCCATGTAGGGCTCGAGTTCCTCGAGCTGCTGCGACAGCACGCCAAAGCGCACCGTCTGGCCAATCTTCACGCGACCGCGCAGGGGCGCGATCTTGCCCTGAATCACGTCGAGCAACGTGGACTTGCCGGCGCCGTTCTCGCCCAAAAGACCATAGCGATCGCCCGCACCAATGAGCCAGGTCACATCGGTGAGCACCTGTTTGGACGTGCCATCGGCATCCGCATAGCCGGCGTCCACGTCGACCACATCGATAACCTGCTTGCCCAGGCGGCTCACGGCCAGGCGCTTGAGCTCTAGCTCGTCACGTACGGGCGGCACGTCGGCGATCAGCTCGCGAGCAGCCTCAACGCGAAACTTGGGCTTGGTGGAACGAGCCTGGGCGCCGCGGCTCAGCCACGCGAGCTCCTTGCGCGCCATGTTGCGACGGCGCTCCTCGGTGACGGCGGCCATGCGGTCGCGCTCTACGCGTTGAAGGATATATGCGGAGTAACCGCCCTCGAAGGGATCGACCTGGCCGTCGTGGACCTCCCACATGCTGGTGCAGACCTCGTCCAAGAACCAGCGGTCGTGCGTGACCACGAGCATCGCGCCCTGACCGCGCTGCCAGCGGGCCTTAAGATGGCGTGCAAGCCAGTTGATGGTGCGCATGTCCAGGTGGTTGGTGGGCTCATCGAGCATGAGCACGTCGTAGTCGCCGATCAGCAGGCGCGCGAGGTCCACGCGGCGGCGCTGACCGCCCGAGAGCTCGCCTACCATGCCCTCCCAGGGCACATCGCTAATGAGGCCGGCGAGGATCTGGCGCGTACGGGGGCTCGACGCCCACTCGTACTCGGGCGTGTCGCCCACAACGGCATGATGCACGGTATCGGTGTCGACAAGCTGATCCTTTTGGCCGAGTAGACCGATCGTGGTGCCGCGGCGGTGCGTCACGCGTCCGTCATCGGGCTCCAGCGTGCCGGCGAGCACGCTCAGCAGCGTCGACTTGCCGTCGCCGTTTTTACCGACAATACCAATGCGGTCGCCCTCGCCCACGCCGAGCGTCACGCTATCGAAAATATGCTTGGTGGGAAACTCTAGGCTGACGGAATCGCATCCCAAAAGAATCGCCATATGCCCTGCTCCTTCGTAGAAATTCAACGTTGTCCATGATAGCGAAAACCACCACAAAGGGGACAGGCACCTTTGTGGTGGTTTTGGGCAAGCGCACCAGCACACGACACAAAAAGGCGGGCCATCTCCCGCAAGAGATGACCCGCCTCTCCAATCAGTCCCGCGACAACCGTGGCCGCCGCAGGCCTCAAGCATGTCCCGGACTAGGAGAACATGCCGGTGAGGTAATCATTCAGCCGCTTATCCTTGGGCCGTTGGAAAATCTCGTCGGTCTCGTCGTACTCGACCATATCGCCCATGTAGAAGAACGCCGTGCGGTTGGACACGCGCGACGCCTGCTCCATGTTGTGCGTCACGATGACGATGGCGCGCTCGGCCACAATCGACGACATAAGGTCCTCGATCGCCAACGTCGAGATGGGGTCGAGCGCCGAGCAGGGCTCGTCAAACAGGATCACGTCGGGGTTGAGCGCCAGCGTGCGCGCAATGCACAGACGCTGCTGCTGACCGCCCGAAAGCGCGTAGGCGCTCTTGTCGAGCTTGTCTTTGACCTCGTCCCACAGCGCGGCACCGCGCAGACTTTCCTCGACCATGCGGTCGAGCTCGTCACGGTCGGTGATGCCGTGGCGCTTGGGCGCAAAGGTGATGTTGTCGCGAATGGACTTGCGGAAGGGGTTTGGCTGCTGGAACACCATGCCGATGGAGCGACGCAGCTCGTACGTGTTCTCGGTCTTGGTGTTCACGTTGCGCCCGCGGTAGTTGATCTCGCCCTCCACGCGACAGCGGCGAATCTCGCGATTCATCAGGTTGAGGCTACGCAAGAAGGTCGACTTACCGCAGCCCGAAGGCCCAATGAGCGCCGTGATCTCACCCTTGTGGAAGTCGAGCGACGTATTGTGCAGCGCATGGTGGTCGCCATAGTACACGTTGACGTCCTTGGCGGAGAGCACGACCTCGTCGCTCACGGCCTTGCCGCTCACGCGCACGCGCCTCTCGCTCTCCCCCACGCTCGACAGAAAGTCCTGGGGGGTGTCGGACGTGGCCGCCTCGGTTGCGGGCGTTGCATTCATATCGCTCATTCGGCCGTCATCTTCCTTGCCAGTTGCTTGCCCACGATACGGGCGACTACGTTAAACAGCAGCACGCAAATCATCAGCAGTGCCGCGGTGCCCCAGACGATCTGCTGGGCCTCGGGGCTGCCCTCGCCATAGATCTTGTAGATGTGCACGGCCAGCGACTCGCCGGGACGGAACACGTTCCAGGCGCAGGTGGGGCTCGACAGGTTAAAACTCAAGAAGTTCAGGCGAACCGGCGAGCTCATGCCCGAGGTAAAGAGCAGCGCCGCGGCCTCGCCAAACACGCGGCCGGCCGAAAGCACGATGCCGGTCACGATGGCGGGCATGGCCTCGGGAATCAGGATGTGCAGTGTGGCCTCCCAGCGAGTGAGGCCCATGGCCAGGCACGCATCGCGCTGGGCCTGCGGCACGTCCTCGAGCGCCTGCTGAATCACGCGCACCAGGATGGGGATGTTGAACATGGTGAGCGCGACGGCGCCGGAGATGATGGAGTACTTCCAGCCCAGCTGCACCGAGAACACCAGAAAGCCGAACATGCCGACGACGATGGAAGGCAGCGAGGACAGCGTCTCGATGGCGGTCGAGGCGATGTCGCGAATAGGCCCATCGGGCGCGTACTCAACCAAAAAGACCGCGCCGCCCAGGCTGATGGGCACCGAGATGATCAGGGTGATCAGCAGCAGGTAGAACGAGTCGAACAGCTGGTAGAGCACGCCGCCCTGCGTTCCGTTGGCGCGCGACGGCTCTGTGAGAAAGCCCGGCTGGAACAGCGTCGAGATGCCCTCGAACAGGATATAGGCCACCATGGAGATGACGATGAGCATGACGATGGCGACGATCGCCGTCAGCACGCCCGTGGCGATGCGATCCTGTTTTTGGACACGCCCGAGCCTCGCCTCGTCGATGTGGATGCGCGTGCTAGCCACGAGCCTCCGCCCCCTTGCGGCCAATGAGATGGATGATCAGGATGAAGATGAGGCTCATGCCCATCAGCAGCAGACCGAGTGCCCACAGGACGTCGTCCTGGGCCGAGCCCTCGGCGTAGACCGCCATGGACGTGGTGAGCGTGGTGGTGATGGTGGACGCCGGCGACAGCAGCGACGTCGGCATGGCCTCGATGCCGCCGATGACCATGCGCACGGCGAGCGTCTCGCCAAAGGCGCGGGTCATGCCCAAGATAACCGCGGTCATGAGCGACGGCATGGCGGACTTGAGCACCACGTGCCAGATGGTCTGCCAGCGGGTGTAGCCCAGCGCGAGCGAGCCCTGGCGGTAGCCGTCGGGCACGGCGCGCAGGCCATCGACCGAAAGCGTGGTCATCGTCGGCAGAATCATGACCGCCAGCACGATGGCGCCGGGCAAGATGCCCAGGCCCGTGCTCACGTGGAAAACGCTCTTCATAAGACCGACGACCACGTGAAAACCGATCAGGCCAAAGACGACCGAGGGGATGCCGGTCAAAAGCTCAATGAGCGGCTGAAAGATCTTAGAGCCAAACTTAGGGCTAATCTCGACCGCAAAGATGGCAGAGCCGATGGCGATGGGCAGCGCGATGAGCGTGGAGAGTACCATGACCGCAAACGAGGTGACGATCAGGGGCAGGGCGCCGGTGTAGGGCAGGCCGTTTTCGGCCGTGTTGGCCAGGTCCCACTTGGTGCCGGTGAAGAACTCGGCAACCGAAACGCCATCCTTGAGAAAAGCCGAGAGGCCCTTTTGGGCGACCATGAAGATGAGCGCGGCAACGACAAGCGTCACGAGCGCTACGCACGCGCCCGTGACGCCCAGGCCCACGTTCTCAAGGTCGCGCTTTGGCAGTTGCTTTGCCATTGCAAACCTTTCCGGGGCGATTAGTTATTTAGCAGAGACCTTGCCGCTGGCGTCCTTGACAACATTCATGGCAGAGACGGGGATGAAGCCCTGCTCCTCGACGAGCTTGCCCTGGACGTCGTCGGAGAGCATGAACTCCAGGAAGGCCTTGGTAGCCTCGTCGGCGTCCTTGGAGCAGTACATGTGCTCGGTAGCCCAAATTTTGAAGGAATCGTCGGTGACGTTTGCGCTCTTGGGCTCGACGCCCTCGACCTTGACGGCGTTGAACTTGGAGTCGTCGAAGTGCGAGAAGTCCAGGTAGGAGATGGCATTGTCGGTGCTGGCCATCTGAGTCTGGACATCGCCGGACTTGTCGAGCTCGGCGTCGCCCTTAAAGTCGACAGCCTCGTCGCCAAAGACGGCAGCCTCGAAGGTGGCGCGGGTGCCGGAGCCGGCCTTGCGGTTGAGGACGACGATGGTGGCGTCGTCGCCGCCGACCTCCTTCCAGTTGGTGATCTGGCCAAAGAAGATGCCCTTGAGCTGCTCGAGGGACAGGTCGTCGACCGTCACGTTCTTGGAGACGACGGGACCCATGCCCACGACGGCGACCTCATGGTCGACGAGGTTCTTGACCTGGTCGGCCTCGAGTTTGGTCTCGGCGAAGACGTCGGAGTTGCCGATGGTGACGGTGCCGGCGGCAACAGCGGTCAGGCCCTTGCCCGAACCGTTACCCGAGCCGGAGACGGAGACGTCCGGGTTGGCATCCATGAACTTCTCGGCAGCGGCCTCGACGAGAGCCTGGAACGAAGAGGCACCGTCGTAAGTCACCTCGCCGGAGACGGACTCGGCAGCAGCGGCGCTACCCTTGTCGGCGGCGTCGGATGCGCCGGAGCCGCCGCAACCAACGAGACCGAGACCGACGATGCTGGCAAGACCACCAGCGAGGCCGAGGAACTGACGACGAGAATAAGCCTGATCGAGCATGATCTTCCTTTCATACATGCGACTCGCGGGCACCCTGCCCGCTTTGCTGTTTGGAAAGATACGACCCCGACCGGGCAGCACCAGCGCCAACTGCGGTTTCTTACGGTCATTTGATAGACCCTTACCGCAAGCGCGGCTCGGCTTTACAAACGAATAACAAACCCGCCGCCAAACATGGCCAGCCTTTTACACCAATAGAAACAAAGTTGCGGTGAAATAGTTCCTGCTTGGCCATCAAATGGCCCATTCTAGGAACTATTCCACCGCAACTTAGATTGGGAAACCGCGAGACCTTAAAGCTCTAATTCATTCAAACGGAGGATCGCAACAATATAGATCTTGAGCGCCTGTTTAAGCTGTTCCTCGTTGGCGCACTCGTTGGGGCCGTGCATCTGGCCGCCCCACGCGGGCAGCTCTAGGCCGGTCTCTTCGGGGCCAAACGAGACGGCGCGGGCAAAGTTGCGCGCGTACGTGCCGCCGCCCATGGCAAAGGGTTCGGCATGCTTGCCGGTGAACTCGTTATAGGCTGTCTCTTATACACATCTGACGCTGCCGACGACTAGTCGAGTGTAGA
>USEK01000063.1 GCA_900553705.1 uncultured Collinsella sp. | reverse complement strand
TGCGCTTTGTGGGCGCTCATGCGCAAGAACCGGTGCATACCGAGTTTTTGCGGGTGGCGGCGGCGATCGATTGCGGCATCTCGGCGACCGACGCGCTCGATGACTTGCTCGTGCGCATCGACGCCCCCGGTCTTTCGCTTGTGACCTTGGCGCTTAAGGTGTCACAGCGCACCGGCGCTCCGCTTGCCGACTTACTGTCCGAGGCGTCGAGCATGGTGGGGGAGCGCATTGAGCTCAAGCGCCGCCTAGATGTTAAGACGTCGCAGGCCCGCATGTCTGCGCATATGGTCGCGGCGATGCCGACGGGCATGTGCGCGGTGTTGGCGCTGCTTTCGGCAGATTTTCGTCGCGGTCTTGCGACGCCTGCCGGCGCGGGCGCTGTGGTGCTGGGTCTTGCCCTCAACGCCGTTGCCCTGGTGGTTATCAGGCGCATTATGCGGGTGGAGCTATGAGCGCCCCGGTTGCAGTTGCGGCTTGCCTGTGCGCTCTGAGTGTATTTGTCGCGACGGGTTTGGATCGGGCGGATGCACGCAAGATCGCAGAGGCCTGCAAGCGCGAGGCGGTGCTGGTCGCTGCCGCGGGTCGCTCGGTGGTCGATGCTCTGACCGCGCGAATGAAGGGCGCGGTTGGAGCGGGCGGCCCGGCGCGAGTGTCGCTCGGCGAAGTGTCCGAGATGATCGATGTTGTGCGCTTGGGTCTTTCGGCCGGTCTTTCGTTTGATGCGGCGCTTGAGATTTTCTGCGCCAACCGCCGGTCAGTGCTGGCTCTTCGACTTGAGCGGGCCTGCATGGCGTGGCAGGTGGGCGTGGGCACGCGTGAGGACGAGTTGTTGGCCGCCGCGCGCGACCTGGACGTGCGAGCGCTCGAGACCTTTGCCATCACGGTGGGACAGGCGCTCGCCCTGGGTGCCCCACTTGCCGAGACACTGGCCGCTCAAAGTCGCGAGATCCGTGCGGCTCATCGCGCCGCGGTCGAGCGCGAGATCGAGCGTGCGCCCATCAAGCTGCTGATTCCCACCGGCACACTCATCTTGCCGGCGTTGCTTCTGTCCATATTGGGCCCGCTGTTGGGAGCAGGCGGGATGATGTAGGGAGGAATACATGAACACGATGACTGACGTTGCTGGCAAGGTCTGGAGCTGGGCTGTTTGCCAGTCAATTCGCGCTCGCCAGCATGCCGGGGAGCTACTGCAGGAGGAGAGTGCGCAGGGCACCACCGAATACGCCATCTTGGTCGGCGTGCTCGTGGTGATCGCCATCATTGCCATTGTCGCATTTAAGGGCAAGGTCCAAGATCTATGGAACGCTATCAGCGAGGGCATCAACAGCCTGTAGAGGGCGAGCGCCCCATCGGGGTGCTGCTGGTGTTTGCTTGCCTGACCGTGGCGATAGCGGCGGTGCTTTGGGGGCTTAACGCCGCGCGGCAGCAGCGTCCTGGGGCCGCCTTCGATTCGGGCTCAGATTCGGCGGTGGCGTCTCAAAAAGATGAGATGCGAGATGCGGACGATTCGGATGTCGCTGTCACGGCGCAAACCTTTCTGCGGACGCTCGACAAGCGGTCTGGCACTGCGACGGATTCACCTGAGGACAACGCGATTGCGGTCCGGCTTGCATGGTCCGAGGACCGACCGATGACCGAGGCAGCGGCGGATATGTTACGCGCCTACCGCGAGGTGCCAACGGCCCAGCTCGCCCTGAGCGGCTATCTCGATATTAAGGGCAACGTATGGGGCGCCATTGTGCGCGATGGGCGCGGCTGGGTCGATATGGTGACGGTTGCCGCGGATGCCGGCGATGCCTCGTGCCGCCTGCGCGTGATCCGCCTGAGCCCGCAGGCATCGAACTCAAAGGAGGGGTCGTGAAATGCATGACGTCCTGCGCGAGGAATCTGCCCAGGCGACGGTCGAATACGCCATCGTCACGGTGGCGCTGCTTTCCATCGTGCTGGCGATCGCGGGGCTTTGGCGTGCCGGTGCCGACGGGCGCTTGGCGGCGCTGGTCGAGCGGGCGGCATCCCATGGCGTTGCCTCGACGTCGGTTATCGACGCCGCTGCGGGTGCTAAGGACATCGCGTTGTATTGATATCGCGCGCGAGGACCGGGCGCAGTCTACGGTCGAGGCCGCTTTTTTGCTGCCGACGTTTCTGATGCTCATCCTTCTCGCACTGCAACCGGTGTGCCTGCTCTATACGCGCGCGGTCATGGAGTCTGCCGCTGCCGAGACCGCGCGGCTCATGACCACGACGACGGCGGAGGACGACGATCTTAAGGAGTTCACCCGCCGCCGGCTTGCCGCAGTGCCCAACGTTTCGATCTTTCATGCCGGCGGGCCGTTGTCGTGGGATATCGAGCTTGGTCGGGCCGATGCGGGTGGCGTCTCGTCCGTGTCCGTTTCCGGCGAGGTCAAGCCGTTACCTGTGATCGGTGCGTTTGCGCAGGCTATGGGTGGTACCGCCGAGGGCGGCTACGTTGAGCTCAAGGTCGATGTCTCGTATCAATCACGTCCCGAATGGCTGGAGGGAGATTATGGTTCGTGGATTGCTGCATGGGATTAAGCGTTTCTGGTCTAGACGCGTTTTGACGCGCCGTCCGAGCTGCCATCGCAAGCGAGGCGGCTTTATGGGTCGAGCCGGTATCGACCTGTTTATCGAAGACGGTGCCTACACCACGCTTTCCTCTGCCGTGGTCATCCTAGTGGTGCTCACGTTGCTGTTTTCGTCGACCGCGGCGATATGGAGCATGTCGCGTGCTGGGGATACCCAGGTGGCTGCCGATAGCGGCGCGCTGGCAGGCGCCAATGTGGTGTCGTCCTACCATACGGCTGCGACGGTGGTGGATGCGAGCATCTTGAGTCTGGGGCTGGCGGGGTTTGCCACGATCGGGACGGGACTGGTCGCCATCCTCATCCCGGGTGCCGAGCCAGTTGCCGGCAATATGGTCGACACCGGGATTGAAATCATTAAAACGCGCAACAAGTTTGCCAAAAGCGCATCGGAAGGCTTACAGAAAATCGAGACGGCTCTGCCGTATCTGATCGCCGCGCGTGCCACGCAGGCGGTGTCGGCGCAGGATACCGATAGTGTGACCTATACCGGTACGGCGCTTGCCGTGCCCAGGACATCCGAGTCGGACTTCGCTGCGCTCAAAGGGTCAGAGATCTCAACCGATACCATTAAAGACACTTCAGATGATTTAGAGCGTGCGGCCGAGGAGCTGCGGAAGGCTTCTGAGGACACGGCGAAGGCTAAAGAGCGCGCTTGGCTGGCGGATTGTGGCGGGTCGGACAAGGGCTCGGTCAGCAGCTGTTCTTGCATGTGGGAGCGTGCGAAAAGCCTAGCGGATCTCTCTGGTGCTCAAAATCCACATTACGCTTCGAGCGTTACGTGGGAGCCGCAAGTGGCGCTCGATCGCGCGAAGGCCTACTATCGCCAGCGCCTGGCAAATGAGAAGCCGCTTGGCGAAGGTCCGGAAAAACAGGCAGATTCTGCTGCACGAAAGGTGTTCTTCGCGTATGCGAGCGAAGAAGTCGAGCGGGCATATATAACTGAAAAGGACGGCAAAGTTTCCGCCCGCATCCCTTTCCTTCCGCGAAATCCAGATGAGGCGCGGACGACTGAACTCTATACCGATGCACGTTGGCCCACGAGTGAAGTAGATAAAGTTACCTATTTGCATTATGGGACTGACTGTCCAAATTACAAAAAAGGAAAGCCGGGTGGGCTGGCATCCGTCGCAGATTTTGACGGTCACGAAACGTGTAGCGAATGCCATTTCGGTGTGTCGTCTTTAGGGTACGTTGCGATTGCAACGACTTCTGTCGAAAGGGGCTTCGAGTACCACTTCGATAAGTTCAAAGAGGCTCTGGAAGACTACGTCGAATGCCGCAACAAAGAACTCGAACTTGAGCGTCAGACCGAGGATGAGGCCGACCGTGCGGGCAATGCGTTTGACCAGGCCATTAAAGCGCTTTCCGGCGAGCGCCCGCGTATCGCCCCACCTGGTCGCAACGGCGTGGTCGCCTTTGCAGTTTCGGGTGACATTACCAGCCCCGATCAACTTAACTCCTCGTTTAACGCGGCAGTCAGGCTTGGCGATCGCGGTGCTATCTCTGCCGCGGTGCTGGCGCCCGATGAGGCGACGGCGCAAAACAACGTGCTTTCGCGATTTTTCTCGACATTGAAGGAACGCTCGGGCGGCGTTGCCGGCGTGCTCGACGGCGTCATGGATGTTTGGGGACGGCTACTCGTGGGATACGGTGATATCCAAGGCTCAGCCGACGAACTTATGGACGAGATGATTAAAGGCCTAGGAGGGGGCAGCGGCGCGTTGGGCTCCATCGCATCGTGGCTCGGCGATACCGTTTCGGCGTCCGTGGCGGCGCTGGGTTTGGAACCGTGCGACTTGCGCCTGCGAAAGCCGGTGCTGACCGATTCCGCCAATATCATTAAGAGTCCGGGGTCTGACATTGCGGGTCTCTCTCAAGCGCAAGACAAACTGCGAAGTATTCCGTTGGGCGTGACCGATCCCAAGGCGCTTTGCGAGGCGTTGGAATATCAAGTCGAACGCACCATTAACGGTACGGTGTTCACACTTGCGGAGATTCCTCTGCCCGGCGGCGGCTCCATCCCGCTCACCGTCGATGTCGCCACGCTGGTTGGCGCTCTGGGCGGTGGGTCGTAATGAGTATCCGCATGCGTCTGCGCGAGGAGCGCGCCCAAGCGACGGTGGAGATGGCAGTGGTTACGCCCGTTTTGCTGGTGCTGGCACTCATTGTGTACAACGTCATGATCTTTGCCAGCGCTGTCGCGCGCTTCGACCGCGTGGTGCCCGACATCGTGCTAGCGCATGCCGTGGCGTCGGAGGGGGAGGGCGACGAAAGCTCTGCCGATGCCTCGGCGACGGTTCAGACTCAAATTCTGAATGCCATGGAAGGCTATGACTTACAGATCGAAGTGTCGAGCGAGCAAGGCGCGAAGGCATCGGATGGTGGCCTGCTCTCCCTATCCGGTACGTTTAGGACCTACACCTGCACCATGCACTATGAGCCGTGGCCGACTTCTCTCAGCATCGCTGGCGTTCCGCTGGGGGCGCCGACAACGTTGTCGCACGAGCGTGCGGTGACGGTCGATCCATGGCGTCCGGGGGTGGTCATGTGACCGCGGTCTCGTCCTACATCGCCTACGCGCGGGCACTCAATAGGCTGGGTTGGACGCCGGCCGAGTTTGTGGTGGCGGAGTCGTTTGTCGTGCGCCTGCGCGGCATGCTGGGACGGCGTCCGGTTGCCGCCAACGGCCTGCCGCTCGTCATGGCGTTTCCACGCTGCTCTTCGGTCCATACGTGTTTTATGGCCTATCCCATCGACATCGCCTTCATCGATCGCGACGGCAATATCCTCGCGCGCTACGAAAACGTCCGCCCTTGGCGTATGTGCTCCTGCCCCGGCGCCTGGGCCGTACTAGAGCGTCCTTCAATCATTGTTTCGACCCCTGCTCTCCAACGCGTGCCGGCTTAAGAATTGGCGACAGTGGACTTTCGTCATACGAAATTGGGTAAGATGGAGGAGAAGATGCATGGATGTTGAGATTCACCCCAACGCTAAAAAGCACCTGACGGAAAAGCAGGTGCTTAGCGCTTGGCTTGCGGTTACTGAGTGCATTCGTCGCGAGTCGAAGGACGAGCCGCCGAGATGGCTTGCGATTGGATGGCTCCCAGACGGACGAAGCGTGGAGCTTGTCGCGGTCGAGCTTGTCCGTGGGTGGCTTATCATTCATGCCTTGTCTCCAGTCCAGAAGAAATTTTGGCAGGAGATTGAACAGGCTCGGCAAAGGGGTCGATGATGGGCAAGACGTATACGGCCGCTAATGGTCAGGTTGTAACGGATGAAATGATTGACGCGTGGTGCGAGTCGTACGAGCGCGGAGAGTTTCCGGATGGCGAACACACCGTTGGTGGGATCGTGCATGGACGGCCCCCGCTCTCAGGTGAGGGGACGGCAACGCTGTCGGTCAAGATTCCTCTGGGAATGAAGGAGGCCATTCGTCGACGGGCGGCTGCCGAGGGGATGACGCCAAGTGAGTTTGCCCGTGCGGCTCTGAGTGAAAAACTTCTTGCTGCCGGCTGATGCCTCTGACGTGCCGATTTATAGAACCGAGGCTGTGCTCAAAAACTTTTTTAAAATTCTCGGTTGACCGGAACGCGTCCTTGGTTATACTAATCAAGCCTTGAAACAAGGCACAACTCAAATGGCTGGGTAGCTCAGTTGGTAGAGCAGAGGACTGAAAATCCTCGTGTCAGGGGTTCGATTCCCTTCCCCGCCACCTTGAATTGACTAGGACCTCTGCAAAGGGGTCCTTTTCTTTTATCGAGGGCTCTGCGGAAATTGCGTCCCGGAATTTGGCTTCAGAGTGGGATGCGCTTTCCGCTTTGATGTCGCTTGGGAAAGCGCGACCCGGAATCCGGCGTCAGAATGGGACGTGCTTTCCTTTTGCGGCCTTTGGCGGAAACTGCGTCCCAGATCTCGCGCTCAGAACGGGATGCATTTTCCGATTGAGGCCTCGAACGGAAAATGCATCCCAGTCTTTTGCGAAAAACGGGATGCGCTTTCCGGCCGCCTACTTCCGGCGCATATGTACATCTCGGCGCGCCATCTCGGGCCCGCCCAGATATTCCTCCCGCTTTTGCGCCACTTTACAGACCGTTCGGTCGTCTGTCCGCACGCGCGGGTATACTCAAAACGATACTTTTCCTATGCAATACGATGCAGGCTCGGCCTGCACGATCCGAAGGGGGCAGTGATGGAGAGGATACTCGGCGTTAATCTCTCTGGCTGGTTTATTCCCGAGCCTTGGGTGACCCCGTCGCTATACGCGGCGACCGGTGCATCCAACGCGGCCGAGCTGCAGGAGGCCATGGGCACCGCCGCCTATAACGAGCGCATGCGCCGTCATTACGAGACGTTTGTGAGCGAGGACGATTTCCGTCGCATGGCGCAGATCGGCCTCAACGCCGTGCGTCTGCCGGTGCCCTGGTATGCCTTTGGCTCGCAGGAGTCCGATGCGTCCTACATCTCGGTTGTCGACTACATCGACCGTGCAATTGAGTGGGCTGCCAAGTACGACATCCGCGTGCTGCTTGACCTGGCAACTGTGCCCGGTGGCCAGGGCGATTCCAACGATTCGCCCGCCACGCCGGAGGCTGTTGCCGAGTGGCATTCGTCCACTAACGGCCGCCATGTCGCACTCGACGTGCTCGAGCGCTTGGCCGAGCGTTACGGCGAGGCCGAGAGCCTGCTGGGCATTGAGCTGCTGGATACGCCGCAGATGAGTGTCCGCAAGAGTCTCTTTGCCATGACGGATGGCATTCCGGCCCACTACCTGCGCAATTTCTATCGCGATGCCTACGAGCTCGTCCGTTCGTATATGCCCGAGGATAAGATCGTCGTCTTTTCGTCTTCGGGACATCCCAGCGAGTGGAAGCATTTTATGCGCGGCGCCAAGTACAAGAACGTCTACATGGACCTTCACCTGTACCATTACCGTGACGAGTATGCGCTCGATATCACGAGCCCCCGCGGGCTGACGACGGCGATTTCGCGCAACAAGCGCGAGCTCAAAGAAGCGATTTCGACTGGGTTCCCCGTGCTGGTGGGCGAATGGTCGGGCGCGGCGATCTTTGCCAACTCGTCGGTTACGCCCGAGGGCCGCAATGCCTACGAGCGCGTGTTTATCGCCAATCAGCTGGCTTCGTTTGCGCCGGCTGCCGGTTGGTTCTTCCAAACGTGGAAGACCGAGAAGCGCATTGCAGCATGGGACGCCCGCGCGGCGCTCGGTACGCTCGAGCGCGGCTGTCTCTTATACACATCTGACGCTGCCGACGACTAGTCGAGTGTAGATC
>USEK01000062.1 GCA_900553705.1 uncultured Collinsella sp. | reverse complement strand
TAGTCGTCGGCAGCGTCAGATGTGTATAAGAGACAGGTTCAACGCCTGGGTCCTGCTCCAGGGCACCGAGACTCTGTCGCTGCGCGTCGACCGTCATGTCGAGAACACCAAGAAGGTCGTTGAGTTCCTGGCTGGCGACAGCCACGTCGCCAAGGTGAATCACCCGAGCCTGCCTGAGCACCCCGATCACGAGCTCTATCAGAAGTACTTCCCCCGTGGCGGTGCTTCGATCTTTACCTTTGAGATTAAGGGTGGCCAGGAGGCTGCATGGAAGTTCATCGATCATCTGCAGGTGTTCTCGCTGCTCGCCAACGTGGCCGACGTCAAGTCGCTCGTCGTGCACCCGGCTACCACCACGCACTCCCAGCTCTCTGCCGAGGAGCTCGCCGAGCAGAACATCACGCCCTCCACGATCCGTCTTTCCATCGGTACCGAGAACGCCGAGGATATCATTTGGGATCTGAAGCAGGCCTTCGCCGCGCTGGACGAGTAAGGCGACTTGTGCAAGGACCCCTTGCGACTCGATAGGTATAACTGCATAAAATGCCTGCTCAAGGCGCCTGTGCGAACAATGGTTGCACAGGCGCCTTTTTTGCATAGAGCGGGTGCAAAAACAGGGTTTTTGGCATGCTTTATGCAATCGAGATGTGGAAAACTCCTGTTAAGAGGATGTGAGTTTTACGCAATTGACGTGCGCCTTTTGAGTAAAACCGCAGGTCGCGATTTGCTCGGGGTACTATGCAGCGCGATTAAATCACACGCAGCTCACACGCAGCAAAAACGCACTACGGAGGTTTCCAGCTACATGAGGATCGATTCACGAAAACCGAAAGCCGCCGCCCTTTCCGCCGCTCTGACCGTGGCACTTTTGGCGGGCGCCGGCGCAACTGATGCCCACGCGGCGACACTATCCGATACGGTCGGATCAACGCCGTCCGAGGCGACGCTGGTGCAGCCCGTTGACTACCGCGGCGACGGTTATGGCTCTATGCAGGAGTGGAACGCCTCGATGGGGGCAAAGCGCGATTCCCTGGAGATGCGCGCTCAGATCATTATGAATATGTATGGCGACTATGCTACCGATGACGAGCGTGCTGTGCTGCAGGGTTGCATCGACGGTGCGGGTAGCCTGTTGACGATGGGGGAGGTCGACGCCAAGTCGACCGAGCTCGATGAGCTGCGCGCTGCGCTTGAGGATGCCAAGCGCGAAGCGCTCGAGGCTGCCGCCGAGGCGGAGGCTGCCGAGGCCGCCCAGGCTTCGTACTACAACGCCGGTTACACTCCGTCTTACGCGTCTGCCGCGTCCTACGCGAACGGATCGGGCCTGACGCGCTCTGCGGGTGTCAATAACTACAACGGGCGCCGCGAGACCTATTACAGCAGCAATGTGCTTTATCACTATCGCACGGGCGAATGGACTCAGGATTCTGAGGGCTTCTGGCGCGATTCCGACGGCTATTACGTTGTTGCCGCGGGCGATATGGCCCAGGGCTCGACCTTTACGGGCTCCAAGGGTGATTGCAAGGTCTATGACTCCGGCTGCGCTGCCGGAACCACCGATTACTACACCGGTTGGTAATTTTTCTGCATCACGGATATTTGGCGGACGGGCGTCTTTACCGAGCTTTAGGGCAACGTAAGGACGTCCGTTCTATGTATGCGTTTGAGTTAACAGAGCCCTTACCGTGGCGGTACGCTGGGCGTATGGATGCGGGGCACACTGGTTCTTGAGAAATAAGGTCTTTCTCTTGGAGGAAGTGGTCTTGTGAATGCTCGAGATATTGCCGTTGCCGCCGTCGCGTTGATGCTTGGTTGCCTTGGTCCTACGGCCGCGCTCGTCGCGGGTATGCAGGGGTCTTGTGGGGCTGCCTCTATCGTGGTTGGCGTGTTGATCGCGGCCGCGCTGCTGGGAAGTGCGGGTGTAGCCCTTTGTCGCGACGATGAGGGCCAGGCGTCGGAGTCGCAGCTCTAACCGTTGTGAAGCTGATTTTTGGTCAAAGATGAAAAAGGAAGCCGCCGCGAGGGGAGTGCCCCTTGCGGCGGCTTTACCATTGGATCTGTTGGCTGCAGTATGCCGAGCACTACCAGCTGCCTTCTATTTCGCGAATCCTCTGGTAGAGCCAATCGTTTTGCGGCACTTGGATATCGTGTTTGGCGGCCAGGCGGCAAATGGTGCCCGCGAACTCCTCGACTTCGGTTTTTCGTTGTGCGATGCGGTCCTGCGCCATCGAGGGCATACCGGTGGGGTCGATTCCCTCGATGAGGTGCACCATTTGCGTCAGGTCTGCCTCGGTCAGCTCAACGCCCTCGGCGTTGGCAACCGCAAGCGCCTCGCGCATGGCGGAGACAAAACAGCGGCGCTGCTCGGAGCCCGGCTCCGTGGCGCTTCCGTAGGTCCCGCCGTAGGCCATGCAGGTCTGGTTGATGCCGTCGTTGAGCATGAGTTTGGCCCACATGCGGTGGGCGATGTCGTCCTCGACGGTATGGGCGATGCCGCAGCGCGTATAGAGCTCGTCGATAGCGGCGACAGTCGCGGGGTCGGTGCCCGCTGCCGCGCCAAAGCGAATCTCGCCCGCATTGGTAAAGGTGAGCGCGCCGTTGAGGAACACGGCGTCCATGCCCTGGCAGATACCAAGAACGGTATGCTCCCAGCCAAAGCGTTCGGCAATCTTTTGCTCGCTCGTAATGCCGTTGCACAGCGAGGCGATGAGCGTGTTGGGTCCCACGACACGCTCCATAGTCTTGAGTGCTTGGTCGAGACCGGTGGTCTTGACCGTCAGGATGACCAGATCGGCGGGTGTCGCCTCGCTGGCGCGGACGGACGTGAGATCGCAGGGCTTGCCGTTGACGGTGAGCGCGTCGTTCGCATGGCGCTCAAAGCGAGCGTCGTCCATGACGTATTCGACGGCGTCGTTGCCGAGGGCCTTGGCAATCATGCTGCCGTAGAGCAGGCCGACGCCGCCCTTGCCGATAAAGGCGACCTTGTTGATCTGCATATGAATCATCTCCCCATATAAAAGGCGCCCGCATATGGGGCGCCTGATGGATTGTATGTCGTCGGGGCGTTTGGGGGCGCGCGGGGCTGCTGTTGTGAAAAAGAAACTATTGCGCTGTGCGCTTATGCCGCGGGGCAGACCACAAAGACATGCGTGTGGTCACGGTCGTCTCCTTTCATCGGGCTTTTTGCTGATGTTAAAGCGGTGCCGTGACGGCTCGATTTCTGCTGCGTTACGATACGTTCTCAATTGCGATTCCGATGTGTTTCGATGACGTGACGGGTTTGTTTCGCCTTGTCAGGGCTTCGATGGGAGGGGAGGGGCCGTGCAATACCGCGTTGACCCTAAAAGTGGTAACCGAATATCCGCTCTGGGTCTGGGCTGCATGAGGTTTCCCGGTGCGCCGGGACGTCCGGATGCGAAGACAGCCGATGCCATCATTTCCCGTGCGGTGGAGCAGGGGATTAACTACCTGGACACGGCCTATCTCTATCCCGGCAACGAGGCGTGCGTGGGTGCGTCGCTTGAGCGCCTGGGCTTGCGCGACCAGGTTTTGCTCGCAACCAAGCTGCCGCATGCTTCGTGCAAATGCGCGGAGGATTTCGACCGGTTCTTCGACGAGCAACTGCGCCGCCTACGGACTGACCATATCGACTATTACCTCATGCACAACATTACCTCGCCCGCCCAGTGGGAACGTGTGGTGGCGTTGGGCATCGAGGACTGGATCGCGCAGCAAAAGGCTGCAGGGCGTATTCGTCAGATAGGCTTTTCGTACCACGGCAGCGCGGCGGACTTCCTTACGATGCTCGATGCGTATGAGTGGGACTTTTGCCAGATCCAGTACAACTACGCTGGAGAACGATATCAGGCGGGAACGGCGGGGCTCATGGCCGCCGCCGAGCGAGGTCTCGCGGTGTTTGTGATGGAGCCGCTTTTGGGCGGACGCTTGGCAGGCAAATTGCCTCCGCGGGCGCGCGCTGTTCTCGATGGTGCATGCGATCGGCATTTGCATATGCCTGCCGCTTGGGGGCTCTCGTGGGTGTGGAATCATCCTCAGGTGACGATGCTGCTTTCGGGTATGACCGATACCGCGCAGGTGGACGAGAATTCGTCACTGGCAGACCTCGCGTTGCCGAATTCGATGACGGCCAACCAGCTCGACACGATTGCGCGCGTGTTGATGGAGTTTGAGAAATCGAACCGTGTGCCCTGCACGGGATGCGGCTATTGCATGCCGTGCCCTAAAGGCATCAATATCCCTGGATGTTTTGCCGCCTACAACGCAAGCTATGCGCACAGCTGGTTTACGGGGCTGTCTCAATACTTTACGGCGAGCGCGGTGCGCACAAGCGAGCCCAAGTTGGTGAGCAATTGCGTCAAATGCGGCAAATGCGCGCGGCACTGCCCGCAGCACATCGATATTCCCGAGCGTCTCGACGATGTGCGCCGACGTTTCCAGCCTGGTCCCGTGACGGCGGTGCTTAAGGCCTTCGGCAAAACGCGCTCCTCATGACCCTTTTATAACTTGCGGTGGAATAGTTCCTGTTTGCGGCAGAATAGGGGCCAAACAGGAACTATTTCACCGCAACTGAAGGGGGCTGTCGTGGGTCATCGAGATTCATGTGATGATTTGCGTGAGGTTCGTTGGGGCGTTTTGGGCGCCGGGCACATTTCGCATCGATTTGCATCGTCGCTCAAGGAGGTGGACGGGGCACGGCTTGTGGCTGCGGCCGGCCGCACTCCTGCACATGTCGAGGAATTTTGCCGAGCGTTTTCGATCGATGCTGCGCATGGCCATGCCTCGGTCGACAATAACGGCGACGCGGCTTATGGCGCGCTGATTGCCGACCCCGATGTCGACGCAATCTACTTGGCTCTTCCGCATGGCATGCATACGCGTTGGGCCTGTCGCGCGCTGCGCGCCGGAAAGGCCGTGCTGTGCGAAAAGCCGGCCGTTTTGAGTGAGGAAGAGGCTCTCTCGATTGCCTCCATCTCTCGCGAGCGCGGCGTGCTGTTTATGGAGACGATGAAGAATCGGTTTTGCCCGATGCGCACTCGCGTGAAGGACTTGCTTGCGTCGGGTGAGCTTGGCCGTATTGTCTCGATTGAAAGCGTGCAAAAGCTCGATTACGGCGAGTCTCCTTCGGGCTATCTGCTTGATCCGTTGCAGGGCGGCTGTCTATATGACATGGGCTGCTATGCGGTCGGTTGGTTTGAGGATTTGCTCGCGGGCGCGTGCGAGGTTTCGTCCCGTGAAGTTCGCTGGCGTGACGTATCGGGCGGTCGCGTCGATTGGGCCGACGAGATCCATATGAGCGTCGGCGGTATACCCATTCATATGGTGTGCGACGGCAAAGCAACATATGAAAGCCGCTTAACGATTGCCTGTGAGCGGGGTTCGTTGGAAATCGAGCGTCTCCATCGCCCCGAGCTCGCCCATGTGAAGTACTCCGACGGGCGAACGCTCGAAATAAATGCCCCGTTTGAGGTCGATGATTTCTACGGCGAAATCCAGCATGCGACGCAGCTCATTCAGGCGGGGAAACTCGAAAGCCCCATCATGTCCCTAGCCGCCACGCAGCGCTGCGCGCACATCATCGATGCAATCCGTCTAGCCCTCTAGGACTTGGCGCTGACGCGTAGGGGATCATGACGCCGGCGCCCGTGGTGCCTGGCGGCCCACATCTCTGATGCCTCTTTTATAACTTGCGGTGGAATACGGTCTGTTTGCGCCAAAATATGGCACCAATAGACCGTATTTCACCGCAACTGATGAGGGGGAGTTGGAGATGCTGACGATCGGGTGTCATCTTTCGACGACGAAGGGCTATCGGGCAATGGGGGAGACGGCGTTGTCCATTGGCGCCAATACCTTTGCATTTTTTACGCGCAACCCGCGCGGTGGCAAGGCAAAAGACCTTGACATGGATGACGTGGCGGCTCTGCGCGAGCTTATGGCGCAAAACGACTTTGGACCGCTGGTGGCGCATGCCCCGTATACCTATAACCCCTGCTCCGCTAAGGAGCGGGCGCGCGAGTTTGCCTTGGAGGCTATGGCGGAAGATTTGCAGCGTCTGGAAGCGCTGCCCGGCAACTACTACAACTTCCATCCTGGCGCGCATGTGGGACAGGGGGCAGACGCCGGCATTCAGATGATTGTCGACACGCTGTGCCAGGTGATGTTTGAGGGGCAGCAGACGACGGTATTGCTCGAGACCATGGCGGGCAAGGGCACCGAGGTGGGTCGTAGCTTTGAGGAACTGGCGCTCATCATTGAGGGTGTTGCCGGCAAGCGCCCCGAGCTGTCGGCCAAGCTGGGCGTTTGTTTGGATACCTGCCATGTGAGCGATGCCGGCTACGACATCATCCATGATCTGGACGGCGTACTCGACGAGTTCGATCGTGTGGTGGGTATCGAGCGCCTGCGCGCCGTGCATATCAATGACTCCAAGAACTCTTGTGGCGCCCATAAAGATCGTCACGAGTGCATCGGCAAGGGATACCTTGGCAGCGAGGAATTTGGTGGCGGTATGCAGGTTATGCAGAATATTGTATCGAATGGCCGTTTGCGTTCGCTGCCGTTTATTTTGGAGACTCCGAACGAACTTGCAGGTTATGCAGCTGAAATTAGACTATTAAGGTCATTGCAGCAGTAATGACTGTCACAAAGTAGAGTATTCTATTCACGTTATGGGTTTGTTTCAATCAGTTTTCTCATTGCAGATTCGTAATTCCGGGTGCATAATAGCCAACAGTTTTTGCAGACCTCTGAATCAAACGAGGTCACCGGAAGGAGACTGATTATGAAGCTGAAGAAGCTTGGCGCATTTGCCGCCACGGGCGCTATGGCGCTCGCCCTTGCTCTGACGGGCTGCGGTTCGTCCAACGCCACCTCTGGTTCTGATGCCGGTTCCAGCAGCTCTGACGACGCTAAGGTCGAGAAGGTCGACGGCTCCAAGGAGTACGCGCTCGTCAAGGACGGCACGCTGACCGTCGGCACCTCTGCCGAGTACGCGCCGTTTGAGTACAAGGATGACAACGGCGACTACCAGGGCTTTGACCTTGAGCTCATCAAGGCTATCGGTGACAAGCTGGGCCTGGATGTCGAGTATGTCAACAATGACTTTGACACGCTGGTTCCGGGCGTCGCTTCGGGCGCCAAGTATGACGTTTCCATCGCGGCTATCACCGACACGCCCGAGCGTGAGAAGGAAGTCACTTTCTCTGATTCCTACTACATGGACGATCAGGCTATCGTGACCAAGGTCGATAACACCGACATCACGGCCGATAACTTCAGCGAGAAGCTCAACAACTCCGACGCTACCATCATCGTCCAGTCTGGCTCGACCGCCGAGGCCTTTGCCCAGGAGAACTTCCCGAAGGCCAAGATCGTCCCCTACAAGGACGCCACCGAGTGCTTCAGCGCCCTGCAGTCCGATAAGGGCGACGCCGTAGTCACCAACCGCTCCGTTGCCAGCCAGCTGACCGCCGAGCAGTTCAACACCTGCCAGACCATCAAGCAGATCAGCACCGGCGAGGAGTACGCCATCGCCATCAACCAGGGCAACACCAAGCTCAAGGACGACATCAACCAGGCCATCAAGGACCTGACCGACGACGGTACCGTCGACGCCCTCATGGCTAAGTACAATATCAAGTAAAATAACTACTTGATTGCGCGCGGGCCCTTTCCGTTTTGCGGAGAGGGCCTTTGCGCTTCTCTTGACGGAGAGCGTTTCCGTCTCGTTTTGCCGGCAACTTCTACGATAGGAGCCACCTTGTCTCGACTGAACAAAGGGGCCGCGGAGCAGCGTTTTCCACTGTCCGCCTTGCTCCAAAAGCTAGCCTGCGTCATGGCCGTGGCGCTCGCGCTGGTGTGCGCGGGGGCATATGCGCCCACGACCGCTCAGGCGCTTGAGACCGCAAAGATTACCGCCCGACCCAACACCTGTCTCTTATACACATCTGACGCTGCCGACGACTAGTCGAGTGTAG
>USEK01000061.1 GCA_900553705.1 uncultured Collinsella sp. | reverse complement strand
GTACCGCGACCCCGAGAACTTCAAGGGCTCGCGTTACCTGCACACCCTTAACGGTTCCGGCCTGCCGGCTGGTCGTACCATGGCTGCCATTCTGGAGAACTACCAGAACGCCGACGGCACCATCACGATCCCCGAGGTTCTGCGTCCTTACATGGGCGGTCTCGAGAAGATCGAGCCGGTCGCGTAACTTGGCTGCATAGGGGATATGCAAGGGCGCTCCTTCGGGGGCGCCCTATTTCGTGCGCAGGTCCATACCATGCCGTGCGGACAGCTCAATAGAAAACACACGAACAACTGTTCTGTATACAGCTATCTACCTGTTATGCTTTTGCTAAATAAGAGCGAGAGAAAGGGGACGCGATGGAGCTGTTTGATGATCGGGTGGTTTTGTTTGAGAGCGACGAGGGTGGGGAGTACCTGCTTGTAACGTGTGAGCCGTCTGGCATGGGTGGCCTGGTGGTTCGACAGACGAGTGAGGGTCCGTTGACACAATGGTGTTTTGAGGAGTCGCCGCATGTGGTCGAGACCTTTGTGACGCACGTGGGGCTTGTGGCGCTGGAGCACTTCTATGGAGTTGGGACTTCCAACCAGGTCGCGCGCATGCTGAGCATCTCGTTTGCCGATTATGATTGTGCCCAGCGGGTGAGATCGCTCCTGAGGGAACTTGATGCCAAGTTTGACGTGATCGAAAAGCCAATCGATCGTACGGGGAACGGCGGTATATGCGGAGCAGCATGACAAAACTGCGTTTCACAAAAAAGTTTGAGATTGAGCTTGACTCCAATAAGCTAAAGTGGTTTTATATGTCTTGCGCTGCGGCGTTACCTCAGCTGGATAGAGGGTCTGACTACGAATCAGAACGTCATAGGTTCGAATCCTATACGCCGCACCAATTGAACTTGAAGCCTCCGGCAACGGGGGCTTTTCTTTTATGTCGCCGCTGCATGGATTCGAACCTCGGTCGAGGCGCGAGCGCCAAGAAAACGCGGGGCGTTTTTAGCGAGCGGGCGAGCACGCCGGCAGGCGGGCGAAGCCGGTGCGGATCCGCGCAGCGGATGCGCGGAATCCTATACGCCGCACCATTTGAGATTGAAGCTCCCGGCAACGGGGGCTTTTCTTTTACGTAAGCACCGCATGGATTCGAACCTCGGTCGAGGCGCGGGCGTAAAGCGGACTATTTCCTGTCGACTCGTGTAAGATTTCGAGTAGGTGTCGCGGCCCATCCGTGACCACTCCTTCTTCAAGCGACCGATCAGGGTGATACTTCGTGGCAGAGCGTCCGACATACAAGCTCAGGTTTCTCGATCCCAAGAAGCGCTTTCCGGCGATGCCCGAGCAGCCTGCGGGGCGCTCATATGGCGTGGTCTGGAAACTCTTTGGCGAGGACCCGCATGAATCATGCTATGTCGTCGAATTTGTCGGCAAAAGCCATGTGTCGCTTTTGGGCTACGTGAGCGTTTCGGGTGAGGCCTATAAGGTGGACCGTCCCGTTAACGAAGTATCGCTGCCCGACGATCCCGACATGCAGCTGATTCTTGACGAGTCCGATTCCAACATCGGTGAGATTGCAGTCAGGGGTACCGATGGGACGATGCGCTCCCGGGCGCGAGTCATCGGCTCTCCCGAAGGCCCCATGCGCGAGCAGTCCGATCACGAGACATGGAATTCGGCCCGCTCCCTTCCTTACGGCGAGTTCATGGCGTCGATGTTCCTGCGCTACGTGATATTTGCCAACTCCGAAAGCGCTATTGCGAACACGGCGGGCGTCGACGGTCTCGATGCGGACATGCAAAACGTTGTCGACAAGATCAAGCTCGTAAAGTTGCCCGAGCCGGTCGAGGTGTTTTTGGGCTTTAACACGTCACCGCTCCCCGATGCTATCGAGACGCTGCTTTACCGCGTTGACCATGCCGAGAATCCGAGCGGTATCGAGCGCTATGCCGCCACCCTTATGAGCGAAATTGACTTGCCCCGTCTGCGCACCATTGCCGCCAAGTCCGAAATGAGCCTGGCGCGCATCGACCGGTCAAAGCTGTTTTATCTCAATTTTGATCGTAGCTTGCTGGACCAGGACGAGATTGACATGCTGCTTGCCATCGAGTGCCGTCTCAACCGCCTCTCCGGCATCCTCGAGCGCATCGGGGCCGGATTGGCCCCTGCGGCATCCTCGCCGAGCCTTGAGGGCTGCGCGCTCTTTGATGCGTGGCATATCGCCAAGACGACCAACGATGTTCCCCGACTGCTCGATACGGCCTCGAGCGATAACCCGTGGGGCAAACCGGGTACGGTGGCTTGCCAGCCGGGCGGCGAGTGGGACGTGCGCACCCGTTTTGCGCGAATCGTTGAGGCGCTCAACGTGGTCACGCGGCTCGACTATACCTATCGAGTAAACGTTGCCGAGGGGATTATGCTCGTTCGGTTTGGGCAGTCTGTCGTTGATGCCATGCCGCAACGTGAATACGACGCTCAAGATGACGCCTGGCGCGAGCTGGACGAGGACACGCGCGCGATCTGGGCCGCGGAGCACGATGCGCGCGTGCCACTCACGCTTGCGGCAGCGTGTTTTGCCGCGGGCACCTGCATCACGCGCTGCTATGTGCAGATTGCTGCTCCCGACAGTGAGCAGGGCGAGCGCGTTGTTGCAACGTATTTCTTTGGGCGCGCGGCCTATCTGGCCGATTGCGTGCCTGTTGCCAAGGATCTTGAGAGCATGGACATGGACGATATGCCGTGCAAGCGTGTGCTTGAGGCGTATGAGTCAACCGCTCCGGAGACGATTGAGCCTGCGGAGGTTCATGCTCGTCCGCGTGATGACCATCGCACGCTTCCGCCGGCGCTGCGCGATTTGCTGCTTGCCGATACGGCTGACGAGCTGGAGGTCATGGAAGAGGACGACGACCCATACGTGGCCCGTGTTGTTGAATTGCGCGAGCAGGCAAAAGTCGACCGTACAGGTGCTTTTGAAGGCTTTTCTCGTCTTGTCGAGGAGTTGGAGGCTAAGTGCGCCGTCGCCGAGCTTTTAGCGACAGGTCCGGTTCAAACGCAGTTTTGCGATAACCAGCTGGTGCGCATGGTGCTACCGGTGTTGGAAGAAGACCGCTCTGTGCGAATCCTTCGTGCGCCCGATGCGCTGTACTTTGCCCAGCACGAGATCTGCAGCTTTTACGTCGAGCAAGAGGACTTTGAACGAGCACTGCCCGAGGTGCGCCATCTTTACGATCTGGCGCGCTCGTCCATGCAATCGCACTTTGCGCTCATCAACGTGCTTGCGCGTCTGGAGCGCTTCGACGAGATTATCGAGGTGGCGCGCCACGGCCTACGTATTGCCAGCGATCGTTCTGCAATCGGCTACCTGTTCTATCGCCTGGCGTTTGCCTATTGGAATTGCGATCAGCTCGACCTTGCGCTGGCTTGTTACCGTCTGGTGCCGCGCGGCGAGGAGTCGGGCAGCAGCGCGCTGGAAGAAATGCAGGGCCTTATGAACGAGATGGGCGTCAGCGAGCCTCCGACGTTCGAGGAAGCGGTCGAGACCATCCGCAAGGCTGGACTCGAGCTGCCGCCAGTGTCCGCCGTGACGAATCAGCTGGCAGATGCCGCTGTGCAACTGGTCGACAGCGGCTTCTTTTTCCTGGCACGCGGTTGCATCTTCCAAATGTGGCGCACCATGGGCAACGACGAGCTCGGCTCCCTCAACCGCTCGCTGGGGTAGGCGAAGCCTCCAAGGGGGAAAGGATGCTAGGCAATTAGAAAATTTCCTCTTGCCCATCCTTGGCTGTTTGGTTACTATAGAACGGCTGTTACGGAGAGCTGACCGAGAGGCCGAAGGTGCTCGCCTGCTAAGCGAGTATGCCCCAAAAGGGCATCTGGGGTTCGAATCCCCAGCTCTCCGCCAGTAAGACTTTAAAGAAGGGTTCCGAAAGGGGCCCTTTTTTAGTTGAACCACGTTAGCTGGGGATTCGAACCCTCAAAAAAGGAGGCGTCCTTTCGGACACCTCCTTTCAGCGAGCGTATTGTTCTTCGACCCTACACCTCGGGTGCCTTGGCTACGGTCTCGCTCTCTGCCGTGAGTGGCCGGTTGTCGATGCGGCGGCCCAAGCGATCGAGCTTCACAAGGAGCCATTCAATGGGATTCGGCCCTGCACCTTCCTCGTCGGCAACTAGGTCCATGACGGCGATCTTGGTGTCGTCCTGCTTGAGCGTAACGCTGCCCACCTTGTCGCCCACATGCACCGTGCCCGAAAGATCGTCGTAGCTAACCTTTTCGGTCACCTCGCCGGCAAGGGAAAACACGGTCGCTTGCGCCGTAGGATCGGCGAGTGTGGCGTCGATCGTCTTATCCGTCCAGTCGGTTTGGCCAATGCGCGCCATAAGCGGGTTGCCGTTGGCGGTCTTTTCCTGCGTGTTGGCGATCGCGACCGTCACCTTGTGACCGTAGTACCAATTGGCAAGGGTTGCGGTATCGGTAAAGCGCTGGTCGGTGGTGGTGGAGTTCAAAACGACGGTGTAGATCTCGTCGCCATCGCGGTTGTAGGCACTCGTAAAGCAATAGCCTGCATCGTCGGTGGTGCCGGTCTTGCCACCGATGTTGCCATCTTGGCCCAGCAAATAGTTATGCGTGTCCATGGAGTGCGAATGGTCGGTGCCGTCGGCGCCCGTGACCTCGATCCAAGAATCCTCGCTCGCTACGACCTCGCGGATCGTGTCGTTTTTCATGGCCTTCTGCATCATTAGCGCTACGTCATGTGCGGTTGAGTGCATATCGCCAGCCCACTCATCAAAGTCCAGACCATGCGGGTTTTCAAAAAGCGTACCGGTGCAGCCGAGCTTCTTAGCGCGCTCGTTCATGGCCTTCACAAATGTGGCCTCGGCGTCTTTGGTCTTAGGGTCGATCTTCTTGCCCACATATTCGGCGAGCACGATGGCGGCGTCGTTGCCCGAGGGAATCATCAGGCCGCGCAGTGCCTGCTCCACGGTAAGCTCGTCGCCTTCGAGCAAGCCGGCGGTCGAATTACCCACGGTGGCTGCGGCGTTGCTTACCGTGACCTTCTCGTCCATCTTGCAATTCTCGACGGTTAGGATCGCGGTCATGACCTTGGTGATCGAGGCGATCTTGACCTGCTCATCGGCGCCACGGGCATAGTAGACGGTGCCGTCTTTGCCCATGACGAGGGCATTGGTCGCATCGATATCGGGCAGGTTTTCGGCCGTGATGCCGCGCGCATCGGCGGTTTTGCCGCAAACATTGTCGGTCGTGAGCACTTGGGCGCCGGCGACGGTGGGCACGCCAGCGGCAAGGGCGATAGCGCAGACAAAGCCGGCGGCAAGCTGGGCTGAGCGCTTTGCAAAAGAGGTGAGGGACTTCACGGATTTCGCTTTCGACGGGATGGTCTCTTCTGGAACTAGAGTATATCGTTTGCCGGCGTCGGCGATCATCGCGTGCGTGCGTGGCCCACATCCGCGCCCGAACGGGCACAAGGGTGCTTAAGGCCGACTTAATCACCCACGCTTGTTGTGTGTGGCATGCGTCGCCTCGGGCATAATGGAGCGCGAGAGGAGCACGCATGAACGAGCGCATTTTGGTAGTTGATGACGAAAAGGCCATCGCCGACTTGGTTGGTATCTACCTTACAAAAGAGGGCTTTGATGTCCAGATTGCCTATAGCGGGGCCGATGCGGCCAAGGCAATCTTGGAGCAGGAGTTCGATCTGGCGCTGCTGGATGTCATGCTGCCCGATATCGATGGGTTTGAGCTGCTGCGTACGATCCGTTCCAGCCATACCTATCCCGTGATCATGCTGACGGCGCGCGATGCCCAGCAAGACAAGATCGAGGGTCTTTCGCTTGGCGCGGACGATTACGTGGTTAAGCCGTTCCGTCCGCTGGAGCTCATCGCGCGCGTGCACGCTCAACTTCGCCGCTACACCAGCTACGGTAGCCGCGCACAGGCGGCCGAGTCGCTGACCCTCCAGCTCGACGGCCTGGAGATCAACCGCGATGCTCGTTCCGTGACAGTGGACGGTTCACCGGTTCGCCTCACGCCCATCGAGTATTCCATCTTGCTGTATCTGGTCGAGCATCGCGGCAGCGTGGCGGCCGTGGAGGACCTGTTCCGCGCGGTGTGGAACGAGGACTTTATGCCCGGCTCCAACAATACGGTGATGGTGCACATTCGCCACCTGCGCGAAAAGATCGGCGACGACGCACAAAAGCCGCGCTTTATCAAAAACGTCTGGGGCGTCGGCTACATAATCGAATAGCGCCTTTGATGGTGGGGAAGTGGATATGACAAAAGACGATAGGCAGGCATTCGAGGTGCCCGATCGACTCTTTGAATACGTGAGGTCGGTCGTCGACAACCGCGCGCTTGCAACGGTGCTGCTCTTTTTGCTGAGCCTGCTGCTGATTGGCATCGATAACATCGCCGGAATCTTGGCGGTGCTGCTTATCGGCTTTTTGCTGATCGATCGATTCGAAATCGTTCGCCGCTGCGTGGTGATTGGCGGCGCCGCGTGGGCCATGACGTTGGCGATTGGCGCCATGGCGCTCGGCGGCATTGAAGGGCCGGTGCTGTTCGATGCCGGCTTTGTATTCAACATGCTTGGCTTTGTGCTGGCGCTTGCCGTGTGCGTGCTGTTCTTGTGCGGCCGCGCCCTGTACTACCAGGGCTACGAGCAGGGCGAGCAGCATGCCGATTGTGTGCTGGCCGCTCGTATTCAAGATCGCCTGATCGATCACCCCGACACCTGGGACAACATCGACGGCGACTTCTTGGAGGCCGAGGGCGCCCTTAACCGCGTGCGTGACCGTGAGCGCAAGGTGCAGCAAGCTCTGCGTGACGAGTCGCATCGCAAGGACGATCTGGTCACGTACTTGGCACATGACCTGCGCACCCCGCTTGCCAGCGTGGTGGGCTATCTTTCGCTGCTGCAAGAGGCTCCCGAGCTGCCGGTTGAGCAACGTACGCACTTTACGGGCGTGGCGCTCGACAAGGCGCACCGGCTCGATGCACTCATCGAAGAGTTCTTCGATATCACGCGCTTTGACTTCCACGATATCGTGCTCACGCGCGGCTATGTTGATCTGGGGTTGCTGCTGGCTCAGGTGACTGACGAGTTCTATCCCATCCTCAACGAGCAGCATAAGGAAGTCCAAGTTGATATTCGCGAGGACCTGACGGTGCTCGTGGATGGCGACAAGATGGCCCGCGTGTTTAACAACATCATGAAAAACGCCGTCGCCTATAGCTATGAGGGCTCGACTATCACGATCGAGGCCGGGCGCCAAGACGATGGCGGCGTGCGCGTGCGCTTTATCAATCAGGGCGATCCTATCCCTGCGGCTAAGCTCAAGGTGATCTTTGAGAAGTTCTATCGCCTGGATGCGGCGCGTGCGACCAATCGCGGTGGTGCCGGTCTGGGCCTTGCTATTGCCAAGGAGATCATCGCGGCACACGGCGGTACCGTTGCATGTGAATCGACGCCCGAACACACGATATTCACCATCGAGCTGCCCGCCGCATAGCCAGCGTGCCCTTACAAACACTTGACAATGCGCTCACGTGCATATGAGCCGCGATTTCTACTATCGATACTGCTGAATTGATATCGATGTGGAGGTATGCGGTATGACGGCTGCTGCGGCTGTGGAGCCCACGGAGCTTGAAGAACTCATGAAAGCGCAGGCCGAGGCCGCGTACGAGCGCGAGGTTGGGGATGCGACTCGCCCCACGGCAGAGGATCTTGCCGCCTCGCCGACGCGCATCGACGTCGAGGGCCTCGACCTGTTCTATGGCGACCATCATGCGCTCAAGGACGTGAATATCAAGATCCGCGACAAGCAGATCACCTCGTTTATCGGGCCTTCGGGCTGCGGAAAGTCCACGTTGCTGCGCTGCTTTAACCGCATGAACGACGGCATCAAGGATTGCCGCATCGAGGGCAAGATTGCGCTCGATGGTCAAGATATCCTGGGCGATTACGACATCTGCCGTTTGCGCCAGCGCGTGGGCATGGTGCTGTCTCTTATACACATCTGACGCTGCCGACGACTAGTCGAGTGTA
>USEK01000060.1 GCA_900553705.1 uncultured Collinsella sp. | reverse complement strand
ATCTACACTCGACTAGTCGTCGGCAGCGTCAGATGTGTATAAGAGACAGTTTGGAGGGCTTGCGCTCGCGCATGGAGTTTTCGGCTTTCCGGAGCTGGGCGCTCGATTCGTGCGCTTCTGATATGCTAGCCAAAGTTAACCGCCCGATCGTACCGCGGGCCTAGGGGAAGGGGACCTCGATGGATGCCGCAGCCCGTACCGCCCATGATTCCACCCTCCAGCCGTTTTCGGAGATGGAGCACTATAAGCATGCCGATGAGCTGCCGCCCGAGATTATGGCGGACAGCTACGACAAGCTGGAGCGCCTGTGCCTCAAATATATGAATGAGGACGACTTTTCTAAGGTTGAGCAGGCCTACTGCTTTGCCGCCGAGAAGCACTGCAACCAAAAGCGCCGCTCGGGCGAGATGTACATTAACCATCCCGTCGAGGTTGCCATCATTTTGGCCGATCTCAAGATGGACTGCGATGTGGTGTGTGCCGCGCTGCTGCACGATACCGTCGAGGATACCGAGACCTCGCTCACCGATGTTTCCGGCCTGTTTGGCGATACGGTGGCCGAGCTCGTCGATGGCGTGACCAAGCTCACCAACATCGAAGTCGACAGCATGGACGAGAAGCAGGCGCTCACGCTGCGCAAGATGTTCCTCGCCATGTCCAAGGACATCCGCGTCATCATCGTTAAACTTGCCGATCGTCTGCACAACATGCGAACGCTGGCAGCCCTGCGCGAGGATCGTCGCCTGTTTAAGGCTCGCGAGACCATGGACGTGTACGCGCCCTTGGCCGACCGCCTGGGCATGAGCTCTATTAAGTGGGAGCTCGAGGACCTGTCCTTCTTCTACCTGGAGCCCGATGCCTACCAGCGCATCGCGCGTATGGTAGCTGAGTCGCGCGAGGTCCGCGAACGCTACCTTGCCGAGACCATCAAGACGCTTACCGATGAGCTCAACCGCATTGGTCTGGAGGACTTCCAGATCAACGGCCGCTCCAAGCACTATTGGTCCATCTACCAAAAGATGAAGCGCAAGGGCAAGGAGTTCTCCGAGATCTACGACCTGGTGGCGCTGCGCGTTATTACCCATTCGGTGCGCGATTGCTACTCCACGCTCGGTGCGGTGCATACGCTGTGGCACCCTATGCCTGGTCGCTTTAAAGACTATATCGCCATGCCTAAGGTCAATAACTACCAGTCGCTCCACACGACGGTCATCGGCCCTACGGCTCGTCCGCTCGAGATTCAGATTCGAACCTACGAGATGCATGAGCAGGCCGAGTACGGCATTGCCGCCCACTGGCTATATAAGAAGTCGGGCGGATCGTCTGCTTCCAAGACCAATGACGCTCAACGTTTGGACGACCAGATCAACTGGCTCAAGCATTCGCTCGATTGGGCGGCTTCCGACGAGATCACCGATGCCAAGGAATACCTGCACTCGCTGAAGGTCGATCTGTTCGATCAGGAGATCTTTGTCTTCACGCCCAAAGGCGAGGTCATGGCGCTTCGTGCCGGCTCCACGCCGCTCGACTTTGCCTATGCCGTTCACACCGAGGTGGGAAACCACTGCGTCGGCGCCAAAATCAACGGTGCGGTGGCTCCGCTCACGCACGAGATCAAGACGGGCGACCGCGTTGAAATCCTGACTAACAAGAGTTCCAAGCCGTCGCGCGATTGGCTCAAGATCGTTAAGACACCTTCCGCCAAGTCAAAGATCCGCCGCTATTTTGCCGCTGCGACCAAGGACGACGACGCTGCCGCCGGTCGCGATATGCTGGCCAAGGACCTGCGTAAGCGTGGCTATGGCATTTCTACGCCGCGTTCGACGCGTGCACTCAACGCCGTGGCGGAGCAGTTTAACTTCAAGCAGCTCGAGGACCTGTTTGCCGCCGTCGGTGCCGGCAAGGTTGCCCCGCGCGCTGTGGGCAATAAGGTCGAGCAAATCTTGGACCCCAAGCCCGAGGAACAGCTCACCAAGGCCGAGGCTATCGCCGAGGTCGTGAAGCAGCCCGCTCGCGGCTCCAACCGCAAGCCGCAAAAGCGCGGCAAGAGCGCCAGTAACGGCATTATCGTCAAGGGCGAGAGCAACAGCGGCCTGCTGGTCCGTCTGGCTCATTGCTGCAACCCCGTGACGGGCGACGACATCGTCGGCTTCATCACGCGCGGTCGCGGCGTTTCGGTGCATCGCGCCAACTGCCCTAACGTCAAGGGTCTTATGGAACATCCCGAGCGCATGATCGATGTGGAGTGGGACGGCGCTGCCGACACCCTCTTCCAGGTCGAGATCGTGGTCGAGTGCCTGGACCGCATGGGCCTGCTCAAGGATGTCACCATTGCCATTGGCGATGCGGGCGGTAATATCCTTTCTGCCGCCACGTCGACCAACCGCGAGGGCATTGCAACCCTGCGCTTTATGGTCGAGATCTCGGACGCGAGTGGCTTGGATCCGCTGCTGGCCTCTATCAGCAGCGTTGACTCGGTCTACGACGCTCGCCGTCTTATGCCCGGCGAGGGTGGAGCCCAGCTTAAGCGCCGTGTGTAGGTGCGAGAGCCTCTCAGCATCATAGATATTGGTTACGTTCGAGGCATCGTTTGGTGCCTCGAACGTATTTTAGAAGGAGGGTATGCGCATGGGCGATATGACTTTGGACCTGACACCCCGAGGTGCGGCTTCGATTGAGGCGCTCGTCAACGGCCCCATTCAGACCAACAGTTACGCCGTGATTTCGAATGACGAGTGCTTAATCGTCGATCCGGCGTGGGAGGGCGAGCGTCTTGTGGAGCATATCCGCACCGCGCATCCTGAGGTGCGCGTACTCGGCTCTGTCTGCACGCACGGTCATGCCGACCATGTTGGCGGGGTTGCCGGGGTTCGAGCTGTCGTTGGCGACGGCGCGCTATATGAGTTGTGCGCTAAGGACGTGACGGTACCTCGCGCAAATATCGAGGAGCAGCGCACCATGTGGGGTATCGAGACGCCCGATCCGGGTGAGCCGACGCGTTTGCTTGTCGAGGGCGATACAATCGAGGTGGGCGACGTCTGCCTGCAGGTGATCGAGACGCCGGGGCATACGCCGGGCGGCATCGTCCTGTTCGCCGCGACCGAGCAGGGGAACATCGCCTTTGTGGGCGACACGCTTTTCCCGGGCAGCCACGGTCGTACCGATCTTTCCGGCGGTGACGAGGCGGCGATTATGCGCTCGCTCTCCAAACTTGCCAAGACGCTTCCGCCCGATACCGTTTGCTTGACGGGCCATGGCGATTCGACCACGATGGCGCGCGAACTTATGCAGAATCCGTTTATGCAGATGTAGGCTCGAAGCCGTCTTTCGAACCACGAAGACCGCTCAATCGTCAAGCTATTTTCCCCAGTGGGTCGATTCTGTGGGGCAAACGGTCAAAATTTGTCCAATCGGATGGTATTCGTGAACAAACGAACGTTTATGCTCGGGTATGTCGTGGTAAAATCTCAGGCGTTATCGGAGCAACCTTACAGGAGGTTTCTTTTATGCTCGTCAACGCAGCAGACATGCTCAAGAAGGCCGAGGCCGGCAAGTACGCTCTCGGTGCCTTCAACACCAACAACCTCGAGTGGACCCTGGCTATTCTCCAGGCCGCCGAGGAGGCCAAGTCTCCGCTGATCCTTCAGTGCACCGCTGGTGCCGCTAAGTGGATGGGCGGTTTCAAGGTCTGCGCCGACATGGTCAAGGCTGCCGTCGAGGCCACGGGCGTTACCGTTCCCGTCGCCCTTCACCTCGATCACGGTTCTTACGAGGACTGCTTCAAGTGCATCGAGGCCGGCTTCACGTCCATCATGTATGACGGCTCTCACGAGGAGACCTTCCAGCTTAACCTCGACCGCACCAAGGAGCTCGTTGAGCTTGCCCACTCCAAGGGCATGTCCATCGAGGCCGAGGTCGGCGGCATCGGCGGCACCGAGGACGGCGTGACCTCCAACGGCGAGCTCGCTGACCCCGCTGAGTGCAAGCAGATTGCTGACCTGGGCGTCGACTTCCTCGCCTGCGGTATTGGCAACATCCACGGCGTGTATCCCGCCGACTGGGCTGGCCTTTCCTTCGAGCGTCTGGGCGAGATCAAGGCCGAGACCGGCGACCTGCCCCTTGTTCTACACGGTGGCACCGGCATCCCCGAGGATCAGATCAAGAAGGCCATCTCCCTGGGTATCTCCAAGATCAACGTCAACACCGACCTGCAGCTCGTCTTCGCCAAGGGCGTTCGCGAGTACATCGAGGCTGGCAAGGATCAGCAGGGCAAGGGCTTCGACCCCCGCAAGCTCCTCAAGCCTGGTCGCGACAACATCGTTGCCCGCACCAAGGAGCTCATGGAGGAGTTTGGCTCCGTCAACAAGGCGTAAGTAGCGGTTTAACTTTCCCGTCGGAGGCCCCGTTCACCCTACGCTTTTCCCTTGCACTCACCTGGCTTTGCCAGAAGTCGCGCAATGGGAAAAGCTTCGGGTGAACGGGGCCTCCTTCGTTAACTCGCTACAGGGTTACTGAGCTGAATTCATTTTTTTGACTACCGTTCGGTGGTGTTGATGGCTCCCTTGTTGGGGCTTTCTTTTTTATCTCGCTACAATGGACTTCAAGCGTTCTAGTGACTTGGAGTTTTAGTATGGCTGTTGTTAATGTGTTGCCTTCGGATGGGAAGGTTATTGACGAGGGTCCTGTTGGTTGCTCTGTTGATGTTTGCAATGATGACTTCCGTTTTCTAGATGTTGGCTTGCCACCCGAGATCCTGCGTTTAAAGGATGCGGGGTATCTTTCGCAGGCTATTGAGGCTTGCGACCGCCTACTTGCCCAAAATCCCGATCCCTCGCTTGCTGCCTGCGTTCGTGCCGAGCGGTATCGCATGATCGAGACGCCGCTTCATTTTTCGGTGTCGCGCGATCGAGCTATTGCGATGATTCGCGAGGAGTGGCCTGAGTTTACCGAGGGGCAGTTTGACGATCTGATTGACCGTAAGCGTATTGACTGGCGCTTTATCGATGGCGAGCTGTTCGTTCTCGACAACTTCCTCGATTCGCTTCGCGTATATCCCAAAGAGGTCCCCGGCATGCGTCCCGATCCTACGGACGGAATTGCACTGCGCAACGAGATGCTCAAGGAGATGGAGTTGCAAAATGGATTGGCTCGCGTCATTACGCTTAAAGCATCTGTGTCTGTCCCCGGCGCTCTAGAGGGGGAGACCGTTCGCGCTTGGCTTCCCGTTGCCGCCACCTGCCACCAGCAGTCTCGGGTCGAGATTCTCGACATGACGCCGGAGGGTGCTGTTGCTTCCGCGAACGCTTCGGCGCGTACCGCCTCGTGGTCTTCTTCGAGTGAACGCTCATTCTCGGTGACCTATCGTTATCACATCGATGCTGCTTATTGTGATGTCTACGGTGGCACACTTCCGGTTCATCCGCGTATGGACGCGCCTCTGCCCGAGGATATTTCCGAGGATCGTCCGCACATTGCATTTACGCCGTATCTGCAGCAGCTGACGGCCGGTGTTGTTGACGGACTCGAGGATCCGCTCGATCGCGCCCGTGCTATCTATGATTATCTGACGCAGTATGTCGACTATCGCTATCAACCGCCGTACTTGCTTTTGGGATCTATTGCCGATGACTGCGCGCATTCGCTCCGCGGCGATTGCGGCGTTATGGCGCTCACGTTTATCACCATGTGCCGTATCGCGGGCGTGCCTGCCCGTTGGCAGAGCGGCCTGTACGTTGCGCCCGATTCGGTGGGGTCGCACGACTGGGCAGAGTTCTATACGCCGCAGACCGGTTGGCTCAACGCCGACGTGTCATTTGGATCTTCTGCTCGCAGGATGGGGGAGGAGTGGCGCCGCCGTCACTACTTTGGCAATCTCGACCCGTGGCGTATGGTGGCCAACAATCGATTCCAGGCAGAGTTTGAGCCCTCTTTCGACGGCATGCGCGAGGACCCTTACGATAACCAGATGGGTGAGGCTTCGGTCGACGGTCGCGGATGCCGTCAGCGCGAGATGCTCCGCACGGTCGAACTCATCGAAATGCTCGAAGTTCCATTTTCGGACTAATCGGTAGAAAGCTGTGATAAACTAACTCACGCATTGCGTGCCCGAGTGGCGGAATTGGCAGACGCAGTGGACTCAAAATCCACCGTTGGCAACAACGTGCGAGTTCGAGTCTCGCCTCGGGCACCATACATGCAAGTGAGCGTTCAGGGGGGTTGCGGCCCCCTTTTTCGTGCCGAACTCGCGTGAGCGCGCGAAGCGTTAAGCAAACAGGCCTGTGGCCTGTCTGTAGCGGAGCGTGGCGAGGGCGCCACGCGCCCGAAGCCCGGGGCTTCGCGAAGCGAAGGCCCTTCGAGTCTCGCCTCGGGCACCATACATGCAAGCGAGCGTTCAAGGGGGTCAAGGCCCCTTTTTCGTGTACGTAATGTGATAACGCGCTGTACGTGTTATTATTCGCAAGGCGTTGTCCCCGCAATGCCCTAAAGAGGAACCCGAGGGTTCCCACCTTTTGGCGCCAATGAGCAGCTGACTGGTCATACAACTTAGATTCTCTTCCTCAAATCGAGGATGTCTATGTGTACGACCTGGTTGCTGAGAAGCGCCGGGTTATTTTTTTATGAATGGAGGTAGGGAAAATAGCTAAGTCTGATGACACCCGCATCAACGACGAGATTACTGCATCTTCGTGCCGTTTGATTGGCGTCGATGGCTCTCAGCTCGGCCTGTTCGCCATCCGCGATGCTCAGCGCGTCGCCGACGATCAGGGTCTCGACCTGGTCGAGATCGCTCCCAACGCGGAGCCGCCAGTCTGCAAGGTCATGGACTACGGTAAGTTCAAGTACCAGCAGGCCATGAAGGCCAAGGCTGCTCGTAAGAACCAGTCCAAGGTCGAGGTCAAGGAAATGAAGTTCCGACCCAAGATCGACGTTGGCGACTACGAGACCAAGAAGGGCCACGTTCTGCGTTTCCTCAAGAAGGGCGCACGCGTTAAGATCACCATCATGTTCCGCGGCCGTGAGATGGCTCACCCGGAGCAGGGCCTTAACGTTCTCGAGCGTCTCGCCGAGGATCTCAAGTCTTACGCTACGGTCGAGTCCAAGCCTAAGATGGAAGGCCGTAACATGCTTATGCTGCTCGCCCCGATTAAGGGCGCCTTCGATGAGGATAAAGCGGCAAGCGATACCAAGTAACTAGTGTTCTGTAACCGATTAAGGAGTATTTCATGCCTAAGATGAAGTCCCACAGCGGCACCAAGAAGCGTTTCCGCAAGACTGGTACCGGCAAGCTTATGCGCGCCAAGGCTTTCAAGAGCCACATCCTGAGCAAGAAGTCCACCAAGCGTAAGCGTGGCTTCCGTCAGGAGACCGAGATCGCCGCTGCCGACCGCAAGGTCATCAAGTCGCGTCTCGCCTAAGTTCGCGTTCCCGTTTTTCGTTTTACCGTCTAGGAGTTGATAGAACATGGCACGTATTAAGCGCGCTGTTGCCGCCAAGAAGAAGCGCCGTACCGTTATGCACCGTGCGAAGGGTTACTACGGTGCCGCTTCGCGTACTTACAAGCATGCTAAAGAGCAGGTCCAGCACTCCCTGCAGTATCAGTATCGTGATCGCCGCAACAAGAAGCGCGAGATCCGTTCTCTCTGGATCACTCGTATCAACGCTGCTGCTCGTCTGAACGACATCTCTTACTCTCAGTTCATGCACGGCCTGAAGGTTGCCGGCATCGAGCTCGACCGCAAGGTCCTGGCTCAGATGGCTTACGAGGACATCGAGTCCTTCAACGAGCTGGCTACCATCGCCAAGAAGGCTCTCGAGGCCTAATAGATTCTCTTGAATCGCTAGGGGAGTGTCGCGTTGTGCGCGGCGCTCCCTCTTTTTTTATCGAAAGCGCTGGTCTACATTGCTAAAAGCGCGGGTAGATAAACACTTACAGGTGACCGATCTCTATATATTCCTGAATCAAAGGGTCATCATCTGATACGTGCGGAAGATCCACACCAGTCTTTCTATTACCTATAGAAAGCAATATGTTGTGTAGGACTTGTGAAGAGTGGAATTGACGTCCCACAAGGCTTCGCGGTCTGGCAATATATCTCCTTGCCGCGCGGCCCGGTGC
>USEK01000059.1 GCA_900553705.1 uncultured Collinsella sp. | reverse complement strand
CAGCGTCAGATGTGTATAAGAGACAGGTCAAGTCCACGCAGGAAAAGGTGCTCGAGCAAAATGCCGACTACCTGTCGCGTGGAGCATTGAAGCAGCTTGAGGACCGCAACAAGCGCGAACTCAACGCGCGCGAGCGTTCGGGTATCATGGAAGCGCTGGCGAGCGCGCGGACGCTCATGCGCGACGTGCTGCTGACACTTCAGGACGAGGCAGCCGACGTGGTGAACGAGGACGTGCGCGACACGATCGGTCGGCTTGCCGCCGCGACCAATGTTGCGGGTGCCACCCAGGCGCTCGAGGCGGTTGCCACCGCTGAGCGCAACATCGCCAGAAACGTTACTCCCCAGCTGGCCATCGAGGTCATGCTGTTCGATATCAGGAAGGCACTGAAATGCCGTTAGTCGTACCCGTTAAGTTTACCTACGCCTCGCGCGACCTGTGGTTCGACCCACAGGATCTGGATATCCTCGAGGCCGATTATGCCATTTGTTCTACCGAGCGCGGAACCGAGATCGGCCTAGTCACGGCCGATCCCTTCGAGGTGCCGCTCGACGAAATCGGTCAGCCGCTCAAGCCCGTGTTGCGCGTAGCGAGCGACATCGACCTGCAGCTTGCCGACGACCTGGCTATCCAGGGTGACGAGGCCATGGTCGACTTCCGCCGCCTGGTCAAGGAACTCGACCTCGAGATGAAGCCGGTCGGCGTCGAGTACCTGTTTGGCGGCGAGAAGGCTGTGTTCTACTTTGCTGCCGAGGAGCGTGTCGATTTCCGTCAGCTCGTCAAGGACCTGTCCTCGACGCTGCACATTCGCGTCGACATGCGCCAGATCGGCGTGCGTGACGAGACCCGCCTGGTGGGCGGCTATGCCCAGTGCGGCCAGGAGCTCTGCTGCACGCGCTTTGGCGGACAGTTTGAGCCGGTTTCGATCCGCATGGCAAAAGAGCAGGACCTGCCGCTCAACTCGTCCAAAATTAGCGGCGTCTGTGGCCGCCTGATGTGCTGCCTGCGCTACGAGTTTGAGGCGTACAAGGACTTTAAGAGCCGCGCGCCCAAAAAGAAGACGCTCATCGATACGCCGCTCGGCAAGGCGCGTATTCAGGAATATGACACGCCGCGTGAGCAGCTGGTGCTGCGCCTGGAGAACGGCAAGGTCTTTAAGGTCAACCTGGCCGACATGACCTGCTCTGAGGGCTGCAAAAAGAAGGCCGCCGAGCAGGGCTGCAACTGCCGCCCCGACTGCGTGACGCGCGATGTGCTCGAGCGTATCGAGTCGCCCGAGATGCGCCTGGCGCTTATGGAGCTCGACCGCGAGAACGGCGTCGACGTGGGCGATGGCCTGTCGAGCGCCGACCGTCTGGCCGGTACGTCGATGCCCAAGCGCCGTCGTCGCGATGCCGATTCCGATGCTCGCGCCGGTCAGGGGCAGGGCGAGGGCCGTGGCCGCGGAAAGGGCCGTGGCAATGCCGCAACGCCTGAGGCCGAGGAGGCCGCCGGTGGCCGTCGTCGTCGCAAGCGCGCGGGCTCGGGCGATGCTGCCGAGGCTGCAGCCGCGGGCAAGAACGCCTCTCGCGAGCGCGAGGTTCAGCAACCCCAGCAGCAGAATCGCGGCGGTGGCATGAACCCCACACGTCGCCGCCGCCGTCATCTGTCGAGCGAGGAGCGCGAGGACGCCTTCCGCGCCGCAGCCGCTCGCGAAGCCGGTGCCGCCCCCAAGGGTGGTTCGGGTTCCGATACGCCTGCCGACAAGGGCGGCAAGCAGCGCAACGATGACGAGCGCACCCCGCGTCCGCGTCGTCGCCATTCCCCGGGCACGCAGCAAAAGCCCTCGGTGCCCTCCGTGGCCGATCAGGTCTCGGATGGCGAGGTCAAGGTCACGCGCCGTCGCCCCGGAGATGGCGGAGGGGCGGCCGCCAAGGCCGCGCGCGGCGCTGCTCGCGACGAACGCGATTCGCGCGAAGATCGTGGTGGCGAGGGCTCGGCCGACCAGGGCCAGAAGCGCCGTCGCCGTCGTCGTTCCCGCAAGCCGCGTCAAGATGGTGGCGAGGGCTCGACCCAAAACTCGTCCGCACCGCAACCGCCTACCGGCGAATAGCGCCCGCAAACGGATTTAATCTGCCCGACCCAGACGCGTCGGGGTACCATAGCGCTGAATCAACAACCCTCCCTGCGACCGAGCGTAGGGAGGGTTGTGTCGTGAAGAGACATTTGAATGTGTTGGGATGCCTGCAAGGTGCCGGCATCCTACCGTTTGCGGACGAATTGCTACCGTTTGCCGAGCGGGCGGCGCACGAGGCGCTTGAGGCGTTGTCGCCCACGCGATGCGCCGGCTGCGAGCGCTCCGGCGCGCTTATTTGCCAAGACTGCTTGGCGGCGCTTGCGCTCATCGACCCGCGGCATAGCTGTACTCGATGTGGTGCCCCGTTTGGAGACTTACTGTGCACCGAGTGCTCGGTCGAGGGCACGTCCTCGGCGATGGCCGAAGCGCTCGACCGGTGCCTGGCATGTGCCGTTTACACGCATCCGCTGCCGCGGATCATTAAAGCGTACAAAGACGCAGGCGAGCGACGCCTGGCGCCGTATCTGGCAGAGCTGCTATACGACACCGCCTTGCATGCCCAGGTCGCGGCGCCCGAACGCTTAGGCGGTGTGTTGTCCGGCGCCGATGCAGTGGTGTTTGTGCCCGCGACGGCGGCGGCGTTTCGGCGACGCGGCTTCGATCATATGGAAGCCATCGCGCGCCCATTTTGCGAGCTGTCGGGTGTTCCTCTGCTCGACGCCCTCGTTAAGTACGGCCATGGCGACCAGCGTGAACTCGGTCGTGAAGAACGCCGTGAACGTGCCCGAGGCATGTACGAGACCGTTGAGGACGTGCGGGGCAAGCACCTGCTGCTTATCGACGACGTTATCACCACGGGTGCGACGATGGCGGCGGCTTCGGCGGAACTCAAGCGCGCCGGTGCCGCGGCCGTTGATGGCCTCGCTATCGCACGCGTTTGGTAGGGGTGATTCATGTGGCGGTAACAATCAGGCAGTGCAACAAACCGACAAAAGAGCAGCTAGCGGCTTCCGTGATCCTGACGGGTGCCTCGGCGTTGCGCATGATTCGAGCCGAGCGCCGGCAGATGGGCTACATCGGCTGGAAGGACCTTGAGCCCGAGGAGGAGTGCCGCGTGCTGTGTACGTCATCGCCTTCGACCGAGGATATCTATCTTCCCGACCTGGTGCGAATTGGAGCCAAAAGCGGCGAGGTGCAAGAAGATCTGTGCTTGCTGGTGGGATCTGCGGCGCAGCGCCGCCGCATGCCTGACGTGGGCTGGTCCGTGTGTTCCGGGTTGCCCGCCGGCTCGATTTTAGAGGTAGAACCGGGGGTGTACAGCCTATCTCCCGAGGCCCTTTGTGTTGCCGTTGTGCGCGAGGTCGGCTGCATCCAGGCGTTTGCCCTGGCCCAGGAGCTGTGCTCTAAGATTTCACTGAGCGACCGCGGGAAGTATCTGCCTCCCTACACCTCGCCTGTTACGAATAAACTTGCAAAGGACAAGGACCAGCCAGCAGACGTGGGCTACTTTGAAGTCGAGCCGGCGCTGACGCCCGATCGCCTGGCAGATTACCTTGCGGCATGCAAGGGGAATGTGGCCAAACAGCTGCTGCGTCTGTGTCCCTACCTGTCAGAAAACCTGCGCTCGCCCATGGAGTGCATCATGCTCGCCCTGTTTTCGCTTCCGTTTTCCTATGGCGGATTTGCCTGCGGTCCCTTTAAGACCGACTGCAAGATCGAGTTCGATGACCGCGCACAGGCAATCTCGGGGATGCCGCATGCAGTTTGCGATGCGTATCAGGAAGAAGCCCGGTTTGACCTGGAATACAACGGTGAGCTGGGCCATTCCTCCCGGAGGGGACGTATCCATGATGAAAAACGCAACACGGGCTTGATTACTATGGGAATCGAGGTCGCGACGGTCAACAACGAAATGCTCTGCGACATGGAAGCGATGGAAGCGCTCGCATGGCGCATCCACCAGCGTATGCGAAAGCGGTACCGGAATCGTGTCGATGCCCGCAGGAAGAAGCAAGAGGCGCTATTTAACACGCTGCGGGCGTGTTTTGGGCTTAAGCCGGTCTAATTCGCGTCGAAAATAGGGGGTTAATCATATGCCCTGGCCAAAATATGGCAAATATGAGTACTGTCACTAAATCAGTAACAGCAAAATCAAGGAATTTAGGACTCGGAGGCGTCGTAAAGTAAGAAGATAATAAACACATGTAGAATAACTAAGCATCAGGTTGGCGACATTAAGCGCAAAATCTGTCCGAGAGGCCAAAATAGTCTGCTACTAAATTGGTAACAGTACTCATATTTGCTATTTTTTGGCCACGGCACCCTGAGACGGGTGCCCCGGAGCTCCCCGTAGGGGAGCTCCGGGCTTCATGGGGGCACGAATGGTCCGCTCCGACCTGCAAAATCTGTGCTCACGGTGCGAATGACGCCCCTAACCTTAAACTTTAGCTTGAACTTAGCTATAATGCGCTACGTTCCTGCCAGGCTGTGGTTGCGGACGGACGAAATGCCCGTCCTAGTCCAAGACAGACGCGGTCAAAGGGATCCACGTAAGCGACCGCGTGCGCGCGGCGCGATCATGGCGCGTCCTAGATGTAAGCCGCACCGTCCGTTCTACTTTCTTTGGGGCAATACCGCCTCGCGGGCGAGCGGGCCAGTCGTGAAGGTGGCTACGGCCTCCCGAGCAAACACCCCGGTGCGCAAGTGTGGGGTCAAATACCAGGTCAGCTGGTGGGAACACCCGTTATTCCGCGCAACGCACGGATTGTATACGACACAGAAGGCAGGGTAGTGGACATGGTGAGGGGCAGCTTGATGCACGCGGCTCGGTTAGGTGCTGGGACCGCGGCGGTCATTGCCGTATTGGGCTTGAGCGGATGCGCGTTCAACCCACTGTCCACGTTCACGACACCCACGATTGACCAGATCGAGCGCGAGACCGTTACCCCTACGGTGTCGGACGATGCCCTGGTCACTCCCGGAACCCTGACGGTTGCCCTCGATACCTCCGATGCCCCGCAGGCCATGCAGGGCGCCGATGGCAACCTCACGGGCTACGCAGTTGACGCTGCCCGCGCCCTTGCAAGTCGCATGGGCCTTAAGGTCGCCTTCGTCGATGCGTCGTCTGCCGATTCCGCGCTCGGCGACAAAAAGGCCGACATCTTCATTGGCGACATCAATTCCACGGATGGTGATATCAGCACGCTTGGTACTTGCTTGTACGACGCTGCGGCAGTGTTCGGAAAGACGAGCGACGGCGAGTCGCTGAGCGTTTCCACCGAAACGCTTAACACCGCTACCCTGGGCGTTCAGACCTCCTCGGCCTCGCAGGAAGCGCTCGCCAAGCAGAGTATCACGGCCACCAAAAGACCTTCTCCAACATCAACGAGTGCTTTGAGGCACTCGAGTCCGGCGAGATCGACTACGTGATTTGCGACTCCACGGCCGGCGGCTACCTTGCGCGCCTGATGAGCCAGATCTCTTACGTCGGCGCGCTCGAGACGCCCTCGACGCTCGGCGTCGCGGGCCTCGCGGCCAACGACGAGCTGTGCCGCGCCGTGAGCGATGCCCTCGACGGTATCACGGTCGATGGCACGCTCGAGGCGGTCCACTCCGTCTGGTACGGCACGATGCCCTATGACCTCACCACCAAGACGGTCTCGGGCGCCGACGTACAGTCGACCGACACCGGATCCAGCGAGTCCGCATCCTCCGATTCGAGCAGCGAGGGTACAACCTCCGAGGATAAGTCGTCCGGCCAGGAGGGCACTATCACCGACGACGACATTAACAAGCTCAATAGCTAGTTATTGCTAGGGGTGGTGTCTCCTATGCGCTAGGAGAGACGCCTCTTCACGGTTTCAACACGCATTGCCGGGCTTTCCCAACAGGGGAGCCCGGCTTTTTCGTTTCCATAAAACCAGCAGGTCAAAGACGTTTTTTAGGTGCAAAACTTAAGTCGCCGTCGCCCTCCCATAGCGCACTTTGCCACAGAAAAGTGCGAGACTTCGGTATGCGGTATCAAGCAATCGTTATTCGGGTCTTTAGGAATCCGCGTGATTAAATGCACGGCAATGGGTACATAGCCAGTACAGTAAGTCCCCGAGGCAGATTGGAGCCACGTATGGATATCAAGGTTTCTGGACGCAAGACGACGGTAACCGATGCTCTGCGTGCGCATGTGGATGAGAAGATCGGCGAGGCGCTCAAGGTTTTCGATATCGAGCCCATGACGGTCGACGTTGTACTTCGCTATGAGAAGAACCCCTCGAACCCCAACCCGGCAATCGTCGAGGTTACGGTTCGCGCTCGCGGTTCGGTGATTCGCGTTGCCGAGCACGGTGCAGATATGTACGCCGCCATCGACCTCTCCGCCGATAAGGTCACCCGCCAGCTGCGCAAGTTCAAGACCAAGGTCGTGGACAACCGCCAGGGCGGTGCCAGCGCCGCGGATGTCGCGCCGGTCGAGCGCGTCGAGGATCTGGCCGACCTGCTGCTGCCCGAGGAGGAGGACGACCTGCTCGTCCGTGAGAAGGTCATTGATGTCACCCCGATGACTGAGGAGCAGGCGCTGGTGCAGACCGATCTGCTCGGCCACGACTTCTACGTGTTCGAGAACGCGACGACTGGCCTCATCAATGTGGTGTATCACCGTAAGAATGGTGGATATGGCATCATCAAGCCCCGCATCGAAACACTTGACGAGTAAAATACGTTAACTTGCATGAGTTAACGGTTGGCGGCCATCCCATGCGGGTGGCCGCCTTTTTACGTAAGGAGTCGCTTTGATGGACAAGGCCGCATCCGCCGGTCATTCGGACCGTTGCCGCATCGTCGTCGATACTTGCTGCGACTTTAGCCCCGAGGTCGCCGCGAACCTCGATGTCGATATCCTGGGTTTCCCCTTCATTATCGATGGCGAGGAGCGCACGGATGACATCTGGTCGAGCATCACACCCAAGGAGTTCTACGACCGCATGCGCGCCGGCGCTCGCGTGTCTACCTCCGCCGTGTCGCTCGGTCGCTATATCGAGTTCTTTACCGAGTGCGCCAAAGAGGGCACGCCCACGGTCTACCTGTGCTTTACCTCGGCGCTGTCGTCGAGCTACAACTCCGCGTGCCAGGCGGCGGACGCCGTGCGCGCCGAGTATCCCAACTTTGAGCTCTACGTGGTCGACAACGCTCTGCCCTGCGCGACCGGCGCGCTCTTGGCGCTCGAGGCCGTGCGCCAGCGCTCGGCGGGACTGACCGCCAAGCAGCTGGTCGATTGGGCAAACGAGGCAAAGACCTATGTCCACGGCTACTTTACGCTCGAGAGCTTCGACGCACTGGCTGCCGGTGGCCGCATTCCGCCCGCGGCGGCGCAGCTCACGGCAAAGCTCGATGTCAAGCCCGAGCTCTCCTACGACCTTGCCGGCTCGCTGTCGCTGATCGGCGTCAACCGCGGCCGCAAGAAGGCGCTCAAGTCCATTCTCAAGTCGTTCCGCGAGAACTACGTGCCCGATCGCACCATGCCCATCGCCATTATGACGGCCGATGCCGAGAAGGACGGTGATTGGCTCGAGGCCGCCATCCGCAAGGAGGAGGGCTGCGCCGACGTCACGATCATTCGCAGCTCCGTCGGTCCTACCATCGGCTCGCACGTGGGCCCCGGCATGGTGGCCTGCGCGTTTTGGGGCAAGAATCGCGCCGAGAAAGCCTCGCTTTCCGACCGCATCGCGCGCCGTGTGCGCGGTGAGTAGACAGGCGCTGCGGCTGCAAGTGCCCTCAAGTCACGGCCGAAACGCTGGCACTGAGTATTCAACCTGGTAACAACACCCAACCCAAAAGGAAAGGTTTCATGGCAAACAAGCTCTCTGTCGCATTTATCGGCACCGGAATCATGGGTGCCCCCATCGCCGGCCACATTCTGGACGCCGGCTATCTCGTCACGGTCAACAACCGCACTAAGTCCAAGGCGGCGGCGCTTATCGAGCACGGCGCAGTCTGGGCCGATACGCCGGCAGATGCCGTGGCGAACGCCGACGTCGTCTTTACCATGGTGGGTTATCCCTCCGAGGTCGAGGCTGTCTCTTATACACATCTCCGAGCCCACG
>USEK01000058.1 GCA_900553705.1 uncultured Collinsella sp. | reverse complement strand
CTCTACGTCTCGTGGGCTCGGAGATGTGTATAAGAGACAGCGTCCAAAAAGCGCTGCACGCACGCGGCTCCGATACCGCCCGAAGCGCCCGTGATCAAAACCCGCATATTTGCTCCTTAGGCGGTTGCGTGGCGCTCGAGATACTCGGCGCCCACATTCTCGCGCTCCCAGCCGCGCACGACCTTGTAGCCCACAGGGCTCAGGAAGACCTCGCACAGCAGCTCGGCAACAGCGCCGGTCAGCGAGCACATAAGGACCTGCACCCAGGTCCAACCAAAGAACGTGTGGCTCACCACAATGGCAAAGACCAAGTTGTCGATAAACTGGCCAACACCCGTGGACACATAAGAGCGGAAGGCAAAGCTCGCAAAGTTATTCTTTTTGAGCATACGGCCGAGCGACTGGTTGAGCGTGGAGTTAACGACGGCAGAGACGAGCATGGCGAGCGAAGATCCAAACACCACGTACCAGGTGCCGCCGATGGTGGCGTTAAGGGCGGTGTTGACCTCGATCATACCCGTGTCGTAGTAGGCGCCCCACATGCCGGGCGTGAGCGAGCATGCCCAAAAGCACAGGCTCACAGCCAGGTTGACCAGCAGTGCGAGGATAGAGATTTTGATGGATGCCTTGGCGCCAAAGCGCTTGCAGATCATGTCCTGGCACAAAAACGAAACCCAGCTCACCACAAAGCCGCAATCGAGTGCCAGATACGGCAGGCTGATGAGCTCTTTGTTGGCCAGCAGGTTCATCATGATAACGCTCACGATAAACAGCGAAACCGTTGCCGCGGGAATGCTCCGCAACAGGACCTTGTAGTCCTCCATGACCTTCTTGATCATTATGTACTCCTTTGGTTTTAGGTTTAACGAGCAGGATATCGGACCCGAACTGCTCGGCCGCCACGGTCTTGAGGCGACGGTGGGTATGATAGCCGCTCACGCGGCGGCAGGCAAGCAAACGGCGCGGCGGCCCCACAGGATCACCGCGCCGGTGCGCTAAAACGTTACGTTGCCGAACTCCGACAGGACAAGGTCGGGGTTGTGGTCGGTAGCCCAGTCCACGTTCCACGGGCTCGTGAACAGCAGCAGTTTGCCGCCGCGCATGTCCTCGACGCGCAGGGTATCGCGCGTGAGCGAAAGGCCCGGGATATCGATGGTGTCGGGGTCGTTTTGGATCCAGCGGATGTCCGTATAGGGCAGCGGCTGGCGACGAACCTCAACACGGTACTCGGCCTTGAGGCGGCGCTCGAGTACCTCAAACTGCAGCACGCCGACCACGCCCACAATGACGCTCTCCATGCCGGCGCCGAGCTCGCGAAAGATCTGGATGGCGCCCTCCTGGGCAAGCTCCTCCATGCCCTTCACAAACTGCTTGCGCTTGAGCGTGTCGACCTGCGTAATGCGGGCAAACATCTCGGGGGCAAACGTCGGGATCTGCGGATACTGCACGTGGCGCTTGCCGGAGCACACGGTGTCGCCGATGCTAAAGATACCGGGATCGAACAGGCCCACGATGTCGCCGGCGTACGCCTCGTCCACGATGGCGCGATCGTCGGCCATCATCGAGGTGCCCGTAGCCAGCTTGAGCTTGCGGTTGCCCTGCACATGGAAGGCATCCATGCCGCGCTCGAACTTGCCCGAGCAAATGCGCACAAAGGCAATGCGATCGCGATGGTTCTTGTCCATGTTGGCCTGGATCTTAAACACGAAGCCGCTAAAGTCGTTCTCGGCGGGCGCGACCGGCTCGCTGGTGAGTGTATCGGTATAGGCGCGCGGCGTCGGGGCCAGACGCAGGAACTCTTTAAGGAAGGGCTCCACACCAAAGTTGGTGAGTGCCGAGCCAAAGAACGCCGGGCTCAGCTTGCCGCAGGCCACGGCATCCAGGTCGAGCTCGTCACCGGCGCCATCGAGCAGCTCGATGTCGTCCATCAGGTTCTTGTGGTTCTCCTCGCCAATAAGCTCGTCCATGGCCGGATCGCCCAGCTCGGCCTCGACCTCGGCGACCTTCTTGGTGGCGTTGGCGTGGCCGTCGCCCTCAAAGGCAATGACGCGACGGGTCTGACGATCGAACACGCCGCGGAAGTTGCGGCCGCTGCCGATCGGCCAGTTCATGGGATACGTATTGATACCCAGGACGTTCTCGATCTCTTCCATGAGCTCAAACGGATCGCGAGCCTCATGGTCGAGCTTGTTCACAAAGGTGAAGATGGGAATATGGCGCAGCGTACAGACCTTAAAGAGCTTTTTGGTCTGGGCCTCGACGCCCTTGGCACCGTCGATGACCATGACCGCGGCGTCGGCAGCCATAAGGGTACGGTAGGTGTCCTCCGAGAAGTCCTGGTGGCCGGGGGTATCGAGGATGTTGACGCAGGCGCCGTTATAGGTGAACTGCAGTACCGAGGAGGTAACGGAAATACCGCGCTCCTTCTCGATGTCCATCCAGTCCGAGACGGCATGCTTGGCCGAGCTCTTGCCCTTGACCGAGCCGGCAGTCTGGATGCTGCCGGTATAGAGCAGCAGCTTCTCGGTAAGCGTGGTCTTACCGGCGTCCGGGTGGCTGATGATCGCGAATGTGCGACGCGACGAGATTTCATCCGACAGGCTTGCCATGCGGATCCTTTCTTGCATTGAGTGCATTACGTCGTTGTAACCGCATTATTGTAGCCGCCAAATCCCGCCATAGGGCACCTATCAGGACAAATTCATCAGTTGGGGCCTGGGTAGCCGGCCCAATCCGAATTTGTCTCTTGCGTAACTGTACATAGTGTATATATACTGTGCTTACCGGTTATATACACGTGTAGCCCAACAGCTAAGGAGCCGCTGTGGACATCATCCTATCCAATTCGAGCGACAAGCCCATCTACGAGCAAATAGCCTCGCAAGTCAAAGCTCAGATCCTTTCGGGCGCGCTCGCTGCGGGAGCCAAACTCCCCAGCATCCGTGCACTCGCGAGCGATCTTGGCGTGAGTGTCATCACCACCAAGCGCGCCTACGCCGACCTGGAGCAACTCGGCTTTATCTGCACCGTGCAGGGCAAGGGCTGTTTTGTCGCCGAGGGCAACCAAGAACTCTTGCGCGAAAACCAGCTCTGCCATATCGAAGAGCTGCTTGCGAAAGCGGCGAGCCAAGCCGAAGCCTTGGGCGTCACGCGCGACAAGCTGCACGAGATGCTCGACCTCGTAGCCCCCGAAACCATGCAGTAGCCATCTGCAAGAAAGGCTATACCATGCAAAAGTTGCTAGAACTCAAAGGTGTATCGCGCCGCGTGAGCGACCGCTTTTCACTGCGCGACGTCACGCTTGCCGTGGAGCCCGGCCAGATCGTTGGCTTTGTGGGCGCAAATGGCGCCGGCAAGACGACGACCATTCGCGCCGCGCTTGGGCTTATAAAGCCCGATGCCGGCGAGGTGCATCTGCTTGGACAGCGCTGCGACGCCAACGCGCCCGACGAGACGCAGCGCCACCTGCGCTCCCGCATCGGGCTTGTCCTGGACACGTGTCCCTTCCCCTCCACGCTCAAGGTGGGCCAGGTCGAGAAGCTCGTAGGCCCGGCATACCCCACGTGGAGCTGCGAAACGTTCGCCGGATTCATCGACCGATTTGGCCTCGATCCCAAGACGAAGGTCAAGGACCTCTCCCGCGGCATGGGCATGAAGCTGCAGCTCGCCTGTGCGCTCAGCCACAATGCCAAGCTGCTCGTTTTGGACGAAGCCACCGCGGGTCTCGATCCCATGGCGCGCGAGGAACTGCTCGACGAGTTGCTTACCTTTGTCGCCGACGGCCAGCACAGCGTGCTGCTCTCAAGCCACATTACATCCGACCTCGATCGCACTGCCGACCGCGTCATCTGCATCGATAACGGCTCGATTGTGTTTGACCTGCCGCGCGAGGACATTACCGACCGAGCCGGCATCGCCCACTGCACCCAAGCACAGGCCGCAGAGCTTATGGCTTGCGTCGAAGGCGCCCGTGCCGCCCACCACGCCTATAGCGTGGACGTGCTCGTGCCCAACCGTCGCGAGGCGCTCGAGGCCTTCCCCGAGATTCCCTGCGACCGGGCAACCATTGATGACTATCTTCGCCTCATACTGAAAGGGGCTTCGAAATGAAACGCGCCTTTATGTCTGAGCTCGCCATCGTCCGCACGCTTGTCCCGAGCATCGCGGGCGTCGGCCTGTTCATCTTCGTCGTACTGACCCTCGCCAACGCATCGGATGGCGATGCCAGTATGAGCGCCGGCGCCTGTGCGGTCAGTGCCATGTCGCCCATCGTGGTCATGAACTCGCTGGCCGGCTACGACAATCAAAACGGATGGGAGCGCTATCGGGCAACGCTGCCCCTCTCGCGCAAAGACATCATCTGTGCACGCTACCTGAGCATCATTGTCTTCTCGGCCGTCATGGCGTGCGCCGCCGCGCTTCTGAGCATCGTCTCCATCCCGCTCTTCAACAGCGTGGGTATCCCCTCGACGGGACAGACCGTCTTTGAGACCGCAATCGCTTCGACCGCGTCCATGCTCATTTCCCTCATGATGGTGTTTCTGGCACAGCCGCTGTTCTTTCGATTTGGACACATGGAGGCGCTGCGCCTTTCCGTCGGCCTGTTTGCCCTGCTCGGATGCCTTGCCATGGCCACACTGAGCTCCTCCAACCCCATCAGCAACTGGCTCATGTCGATTGCTGGGGCGAATCCCGATCCCGCCGTCCTCGGCTGCCTGTGCGCAGGAATTGCCGTACTGGCCCTCGTGCTCTTTGCACTGAGTTGCGCCATCAGTACCAAGGTCTATCGAGCACGCGACCTGTAGGCAAGCGCGGTATCATCGGGCATGCGCCGCAGATCTGGCGCGGTCTTTTATGAGGAGGCGCTCAACCCGTGTCGTGGGTTACAGCAGCATTTGCATCAGCTTTCTTTGCCGGCATCACATCCATTTTGGCCAAATGCGGCATCAGGCACACCGACTCCGACGTTGCAACCGCCATCCGTACTTGCGTGGTGCTCGTATTTGCCTGGGCAATGGCGGGCATTTCTGGATCCATCGGAGCAATCGGCGCCATTCCCGCCAAAGCCTGGCTATTCCTCACCCTCTCGGGACTCGCCACCGGTGCCTCGTGGATCTGTTACTTTAAGGCGCTCAGCATCGGAGACGTCAACAAGGTTGTACCCGTCGACAAGATGAGCACTGTGCTCGCCGTGCTTATCGCCATAGTGCTTTTTGGTGAGACAGGCAACCTGGCGGTCAAGCTCGTGGGAACCGCCGTCATCACGCTCGGCACGTTTTTGATAATCGAGAAAAAGCAGTCCATCGGCGCAGAGCAAAAGCAAGACCGAGCCTGGCTCGCTTACGCCCTCGGCGCCGCCGTGTTCGCGGCACTCACCTCCGTCCTCGCCAAGATCGGCATCGAAGGTGTCGAGTCAAACCTGGCCACGGCGATCCGTACCTGTGTGGTACTTTTTATGGCATGGGCAATCGTGGCTGCCAAGGGAAAGCTGGAGCAGGTCGCGCGCATTGACCCGCGCGAACTCGCATTTCTCGCGGCATCGGGCATTGCGACCGGCGCGTCGTGGCTGCTGTACTACTACGCCATCGCTGCAGGCCAGGTGAGCGTCGTCGTGCAAATCGACAAACTATCGATTGTCGTATCGGTGCTGTTCGCACGACTGGCCTTCAACGAAAAGCTGTCGCATCGAAGCGCCATCGGCCTTTTCCTCATCGTGCTGGGCACCGCCGCGCTCGCGATTTGGAAGTAGCGTCGGTGCCAGGCGAGATTCAGTCCACCCGCAAATCCGTGACACAGCGCCCACACCGGGCTTGAGATGTTTGTATTGCCCGCGCGCCACCGTGCTACTTGCGCAGCGGCTTGGGCAGCGGAATGCCGGCGGCGATAACGGCGGCGATGATCATGCAGACGATGCCCTTGAGTGGGAAGCACATGAGCAGCAGGCCCACGACCATGACCGGCTGACGCATGACGGCGCCCATCGTCGATGCCGTGCAGACGGCGACGCAAAAGACCGGATCGGCGCCGGTGAGGACGGCCAGGCCATAGCCCAGGCTTACGCCCGAGAAGATAACCGGGAAGAAGTGGCCGCCGCGCCAACCAAGGTTGATGAGGGCAGGCGTCAGCATGGCCTTAACAAGACCGGTCGCGATCAGCACGCCGGCGGGAATGGTCAGGTAGGTTTCCATGAGCACGTCGGCCTGGGTCTCGCCGGCAAACATGGTGTAGGGCAGGACCGTGCCACAGATGGCGAGCGCCAGACCGGCTAGCATGGCCTTGACGACAGGACGCTCCCCTATTGCATGGGACAGTGCCTCGCTTGCATGCTCAGAGACAAAGTACAGCCAGCCGAAAACGGTGCCAACCAACGCCAGCGGAATGAGCCAGGTAAGTTCCAGGTTGCCTACCTCGGCGGACTCGAACCTGGGCATGCCCATGCCGCCGCCCACAAGCTGGCCAAGCAGCAGGTAAGTGCCCAGACCGCCGGCAATCGCAATGCCGTAGACCACCGTCTTTTGCGCCTTGGGCAGCTTGATGGTGATCTCGTCGGACGTGGACTCATCGTCGGTGTCTTCGCCCTGGCCGTCGGCGCTACCGGCAAGCGGCGCCACAAAGCCAAAGACGGGCGCGGTGAAGAGCGCCGTCAGGGCAGCCTGGGTGCCCAGCAGCGTGAGCTCCCTAAACTCGGCGCCAAAGCGACGCATGCGGTCGCCGACCCAGCTGCACAGACCAGCGATAACGCCGGTCAGGCCGGCCTCCGGTCCAATGCTTCCGCCAAACAGCAGCGGCAGCAATGCCGCGAGCGAAAGCTTGCCCAGGTTGTCGTACGGATAGCGTCCGTCTTGCTTAACCTTAGCCATCACCTGGTTGAGGTCATCGGTCTTGGTGCCTGTCATCTTTTCGTACAGACCGATTAACAGGCCGCCCAGCAGGCAGACAAAAAACGGGTACGGCAAAAAGCCAAACGGGCCGCTGGCAAGCTCGGGCGAAGAGACGCCCAGCGCGTGCGGAATCTCGGTCCATAGATAGTCGATACCGTGCTCCATCGCAAAAAAGAACAGCCAGACCGCGGCACCTGCGAACGCACCGGTCACGGCAACGCTAACTAAAAACAGCGCGCGGTTTGTGGGTTTGGCAAGGTTGTCCATCGGGTCCTCCCGCGGTCAAAGTCGACATAGATACGTTTTATTGTAGAGCGAGCGTTGCCCAAACGAGCCAACCATCCACGCCGCGAACGGCACCATTGGGAGCCATAGTGGGGCAGGCTCAAGACTTATCCGTTGATAATCGAGGCAATCTCGCGCAAATCGTCGGCAAAGTAGATGCCGTGCTGGCGCCGCGGGCTCGATAGGCCCTTATCAATCATGTGCTCGAGCAGCGCCTTGAGGTCGTTGTAGTAACCGTCCAGGTTATACAGGATGCATGGAGCACTCAGGTGCCCCAACGACACCGCGGACATGACCTCGGCAATCTCCTCGAGCGTGCCCGTCCCACCGGGAAAGGCGATGAACGCATCGCCGAGCTCAATCATCTTGGCCTTGCGCTCCGCCATATCGCTCGTCACGATGAGGTCATCGATACCGTCATGTTGAAACTCGGCCTCGATAAAAAAGCTCGGCTCAACACCCGTCACGTGTCCACCCGCCTCGAGTACGCTATCGGCGAGCGCACCCATCAGGCCCGATTTGGACCCGCCGTATACCAGCGCGTGCCCGTTGGCGCCAATCCAGTTGCCCAGCTCCTGCACCGCGGGCAGAAACGCCGGGTCATTGCCGGCACTGGCACCCAGATACACGGTGATATGCATATTCAGTCCCCCTGTTATGGCGCGCGACGTTCGTCTTAGCGCTGGCGTCGACGATACTCGCGCACGCGACGCGAAAGATCGGCAAGCTCGTCGCGATCGAGCTCTTCCAAATGCTCCAGATCATCCATAAAGCGTGCCATGGTGTCCTTTTGACGCATCTTGATAAGCGTATTGCAGTAGTTCACCGCCACGCCCGTGAGCATGGCGATGTAGAAGATGCTGATGACGCTCAGAATGACGGTAATGGCGCGGGCAACCGGTGTCTCGGCCGGAATGTCACCAAAGCCGATGGTCGAGACCGTCTCAAAGCTAAACCACAGGCCATCGCCAAACGTGAGGGTCGTGGGCTCGGACAGCCAGACGGCCGTCGAGCACAGCAGATAGAAGACGAGAAACAGGCCCGTGATGCGTGCAAAGCCAGCCTCTGTCTCTTATACACATCTGACGCTGCCGACGACTA
>USEK01000057.1 GCA_900553705.1 uncultured Collinsella sp. | reverse complement strand
CGACTAGTCGTCGGCAGCGTCAGATGTGTATAAGAGACAGGTCTTCTCGGTGTAGAGCTGAAGCGCTTCGTGAAGGCGAAGCAGCGTGTATTTCTTAACACCGGGCATGAGCTTATTGCGCGTCGACTGGATGGCGGAATGCAGGGAAACGGCAAGCGTGAACTGCTCGGGGATATCGGCAAATTTGCGAATACCGGGAATAACGCCGCTGGTAGAGACGGTGAGGTGACGAGCGCCGATACCGATGCCATCGGGGTCGTTGAGGATACGCAGTGCCTTGAGAACCTCGTCGTAGTTGGCAAACGGCTCGCCCTGGCCCATGAAGACAACGCTTGTGGCACGCTCGCCAAAGTCGTTGGATACATGAAGCACCTGGTCGACGATCTCTTGAGCGGTCAGAGAGCGCTTGAGGCCGTTGAGACCGGTAGCGCAAAAGGCACAGCCCATGCCGCAGCCTGCCTGGGTGGAAACGCAGACGGAAAGTTTGTTACGGCGGGGCATGCCGACAGTCTCGACGGAAATGCCATCGTGGTACTCGAGCAGATACTTGCGCGAGCCATCTTTGGAAACCTGCTTGATGATTTCAGTCGGCGTATCAAAGGCAAAAGCCTCTTTAAGCTGCTCACGGAAAGCCTTGGGAAGGTTGGTCATATCGTCAAACGAACAAACGTTCTTCTCAAAGACCCATTCAATGAGCTGCTTCGCGCGGAAGGCGGGCTGGCCAAGTTCGGCCACGAGCTCGCGAATATCGTTTTGGCTCAAGTCGCGAATGTCCTGAGATTTAGTCCTGGGATTCATGGAAGCCTTTCGATTTTGGGGAAACGTAGAGGGTATCGCTACAATATGGTATCAGCTGCAGAAATTATAGAGGAGGAGTCTGCCCATGCCGGGTAAAAGCCTAGAGAACATGCACGTAGCGGTCTTGGCGGGCGGTCATTCCGCCGAGCGCGAGATTTCGCTCGATTCGGGAAAGAACGTTGTGGTGGCACTGAAGGAAGCCGGCTACACCTCGGTGGAGCTGCTTGACACGGCCGCTGATGACTTTATGGTAACCATGGCGAACGGCGGATTCGATGTGGCATTTATCGCCATGCACGGCGCCGGCGGTGAGGATGGCGCCATGCAGGGTGCCATGGAGACCCTGGGTATCCCCTACACGGCCTCGGGCGTACTTGCCAGCGCCTGCGGTGCCGACAAGGAGGTCTCTAAGCTCCTATACGCCAAGGCGGGCATTCCCATTGCCCCCGGCCTTGCGCTCGAGGTGGGCGATGAAGTCGATATCGATCATATCGTCGAGGTTTGTGGCGAGCGCTGCTTTGTGAAGCCGGCCGTCAACGGTTCCAGCTATGGCATTTCCCTGGTCCATGAGCCCTCCGAGCTGCCCGCGGCAATCGCCAAGGCGTTTGAGTACGGCGACAAAGTGCTGATCGAGAAGTGCATCGAGGGTACCGAGATCACCGTCGGCGTATACGGCGAAGATGACGTGCGCGCCCTGCCGATTGTCGAGATTCGTAAGCCCGAGGACTGCGAGTTCTACAATCTGGACGTGAAGTATGTCGACCCTACGGATATCCATCGCATTCCGGCGCAGATTTCACCCGAGAATTACGCTCGCGCTCAGGAGCTTGCCTGCGCCGCTCACAAGGCCCTCGGTTGCCTGGGTATCTCGCGCAGCGACTTTATTGTGAGCGAGGACGGCCCCGTTATCCTCGAGACCAATACCATTCCCGGCATGACCGATACGTCGCTGTATCCGGATGAGATCCGCCACACCGACGACATGACGTTCCCGCAGGTCTGTGACAGCCTGATCCGTATGGGCCTTCGTCGAGCGGGCATTGCATGCTAATCGAGGACGCGGTTTCGTCAGGAACGCCGCAGTTTGTCATCGACTCCTATGCCATGCTTGCCGACCGCGCCAAAACGCAGTCCTTCGGCCTTATCGAGGAAGATGTGATTGTCCTCGATACCGAGACCACGGGTCTTTCGGTGCAGGACAATGAACTGATCGAGATCTCGGCGGCCCGTCTTTCGGGCCGCGAGGTCATCGACCGCTTCGATACCTTCGTGCATCCCAAGCAGCTGATTCCCGCCGAGATTACCGAGCTCACGAGCATTACAAATGCCGATGTGGCAGATGCCCCGTCGGCGGTTGAGGCCGTCGCCGCTCTCGCCGATTTTGTCGGTGGCTGCCCGGTGATCGCACATAACGCCACGTTCGACCGCTCGTTTATCGAGTCGGTCAAAGGCGGCGTCAACGTGAGCGATATTTGGATCGATTCGCTGGCGCTGTCGCGCATCGCGCTTCCGCGCCTGGCCTCTCACAAGCTGTCTTTTATGGCCGATCTGTTTGGCTGTGACTCGGTATCACACCGTGCCAATGCCGACGTCGACGCCCTGTGTGGCGTATGGCGCGTGTTGCTCGTGGCGCTCACCGACTTGCCCCAGGGCCTTATGGCGCGCCTAGCCGACATGCATCCGGACGTGCCTTGGTCCTATCGTCCTATCTTCTCGTTCTTGGCAGGGCAGAACCCTGGTTCTATCTTCTCTCTTAGCGCCGCTCGTGCTGACGTTCTCAAGGCCGATCGCGCCGACGATCGGGTGGACGCCGATGAACTGCCGGTACTCAAGATGCCGAGTCGTGAGGAGATTGAGGCAGACTATGCGCCAGGTGGCCTGGTCAATCGCATGTATCCCACCTACGAGCCGCGTGATGAGCAGATCGCGATGGCGCTCGAGGTCCGCGATGCGCTGGTCACGGGCACTCATCGTGTAATTGAGGCGGGCACAGGCGTCGGCAAATCGATGGCCTATCTGGTGCCTTTTGCCGAGGCAGCACGCCGTAACAACATCACGGTTGGTATTGCGACCAAATCGAACAATCTTGCCGACCAGCTCATGTACCATGAGCTGCCAAAACTTGCCGAGCAACTGAACGGTGGTCTGTCATTTTGCGCTCTCAAGGGGTATGACCACTATCCGTGCCTGCGCAAGCTCGAGCGCATGAGCCGCGGCCAGGTCGAGATCACCACCAAGCGCGATCCGGCGGACACGCTCACGGCGGTCGCGGTCATTATGGCGTACGTCTGCCAATCAGCCGATGGCGACCTCGACTCGCTCGGCATTCGGTGGCGCAGCGTCAACCGTCCCGACTTTACGACGGCCTCGCGCGAGTGTGCTCGTCGCCTCTGCCCGTTTTTCCCTGATAAATGTTTGGTCCACGGTGCTCGCCGTCGTGCGGCGCATGCCGATGTGGTGGTCACCAACCATTCCCTGCTGTTCCGTAACGTCGCGGCCGAGGGCAGGATTTTGCCTCCGATTCGTCATTGGGTAATCGACGAGGCCCATTCCATCGAGCGCGAGGCGCGCCGTCAGTGGGCGCGTGTGGTGTCGGCGGACGAATCACGCGTCCTGTTCGAGCGCCTGGGTGGCTCGAGCACCGGCGCACTAAGCCAGGTTTCCCGTGATTTGGCAACCTCCGAGGGCTCTACGCTCTATCTGGGCCTTACTGCCAAGGCGACGTCGACGGTTGCCCGCGCGAGCATGGCAATCGCCGACGTGTTCGATGGCGTTCGCGAGCTCGGCCGCCGTGCGCGTGGGGGTTATGACAATGCCAATCTATGGATTGGCCCCGAGCTGCGCGAATCTGACGACTGGCATGATTTCTTACAGTCGGCCTACGCTGCCATCGACGCATTGGAACAAGCTGACAAGAGCGTCGACGCGCTGGTGCAAGCCGTCGCCGTCGACAAGCCCGAGGTTGTTGTCGACCTGGGTGATATCTCGCGCCGCCTGCACGAGCTGGCCGAGAACCTCAAACTCATCATTGATGGCACCGATGAACACTACGTGTATTCGCTGCAGGTCAATCGCAGGCTGCGTGCCGGCGGAGAGTCAATGACCGCGGAGCGCATCGACATTGGCGAGGCCTTGGCAACCGAGTGGCTGCCCGAGGTTCACACGGCTATCTTTGCCTCAGCGACCATGACGGTGTCCAAAAGCTTTGAGCACTTCAACCATGCTGTCGGGCTTGATCGCATCGGTGCTTCAACGTCGTCATCGCTGCACTTGGACTCGAGCTACGACTTCGATTCGAATATGGCCGTGGTTGTGGCTGGGGATATTCCCGATCCACGCGACCGCGAAGGCTATCTTTCGGCGCTCGAGCGCGTACTGGTCGACGCCCATCTTGCCATGGGCGGATCGGTGCTCACGTTGTTCACCAATCGGCGCGACATGGAGGACCTATACGCCCGCGTTGAGCCCAAGATGGCCCGTGCGGGTCTGGAGCTCAACTGCCAGCAGCGCAACTCATCTCCTCGTCGCCTGCGCGACCGGTTTATCAACGAACCGACCTCGTCGCTTTTTGCGCTCAAGGCCTTCTGGGAGGGGTTTGATGCCAGCGGCGAGACGCTGCGCTGCGTCATCATTCCCAAGTTGCCGTTCTCAAGCCCCACGGACCCGCTCTCGTGCGAGCGCAACCTGCGCGAAGACCGCGCATGGGCGCGCTATTCGCTGCCCGAGGCGGTGCTCGAGGTTAAGCAGGCCGCGGGGCGTTTGATTCGCTCGTCGACCGATAGCGGTGTGCTGATCTTGGCGGATCCTCGCCTGGTGACGAAGGGCTATGGCAAGAAGTTCTTAACGTCGCTGCCCACGAGCTCCTACCAGCGCATCGAATCGGCGCAGATTGGGCACTATCTACAGCTGTGGCGTGCACGCCACGAGCGGCGGCGCTAAAGCGGACAGACGAGGGTTTTTGCCATATCGCACAGACGCTTTGACAGGGCGGGGTCATCCAAGATGCGGATGGCTCCGCCCGCTGCGATTATCTGGCTCAGCAGCCAACGCTCGGAGCCGTAATGTACGGTTACCGTTGCCATGTCTGTCCCGCTGCGCTTGATTAGGGTGATGCCGGCCCAGTCCAGATGCTCCGCCATATCGAATGGCATCAAGAGCTTTGCGCTGCGCTGCGTCCGGGCAAGGGAATCGTGGAGGGATGCAACGTCCGGTGCGTGAGGCACGACGGAGTCTTCCGTTAAGGCGAGTCCCTCGATTTTATCCATGCGATAGGTGCGCTGCTCATCGACTGCGATGTCCCAGGCAATCAGGTATGTTTGGTCGCCGTTTGCCGTAATGCGCAAGGGGTCGACCAGACGCTCGCGTGGCCGTGCATCGTCCATCGAGCGATACGAGATACGGCAGCGAACGCCGTCCTGAATGGCGCAGCTCAGCTGCTGCCAGTGCGACCCGTGGTTGACGGTGTCAAAGACGCGCTGGTTATAGCCGAGCTCTTCGGGTAGAAGAGCAAATCGAATCCGAGCCGCCGTCTGCGGCTCGATCCCCAACGATTCAAGCTCGTGGTTGAGCACGGCGCCCTCGGCGGCACTCAGGCGCAGCGGTAGCACACGACCGGCGTCACCGGTGAGGACCACACGCTCGCCGTGGCATTCGCAGATGATGCGCGCGCCCGATTCTCGGTCCGCGAGCGTCGAGACGATCTCGAGAATCTCGTCGAGCGACGCCCCCGTGATGTCAAAGCGACTGCAAATCTCGTTTCGAGTCATGCCGTTCTCGCCGGCGGCGTAGAGGGCCTCCATGATGTCGATGGCGCGCGAGAGCCTCTGCTCGCTGGTGAGTTTACGCACGGGCATGCTCGTGCACCGTCCTTTCAATGAGGTGGTTCCACGCCTGCTTGAGCGATTTGGGGGCCATGGGCCTCATGCCGTCCATGGCGTGGGTCATGCAAAATGAAGCGGCGGCTTCAAGGTCGCGCACGTCAACGGTCCAGATCCATCCCGCATCGGTGTGTGCGAGCTTACCTCGCCCGCGCGTGAGACCGTTGATCATATCGATCTGCGTCTGAGGGGCGAATGAGAACGTAGCTGCAACGGGCGGTCGGTCGGCAAAATCGAATTCAAAGAACAGGTAGTCGTTGAGGTTGAAGTCCGCAGGGATGGTGTAGGCCTTCGAAGGACGCCAAGCGCGAACGATACGGTCGCAGCGGAATGTCCTGATGTCGTCGGTGGCATTGTCGAGGCCGCAGAAGTACGCCACGCCCTCGCGCTCGAACATGCCGTAGACGCAGACGGTACGCTCTTTTTGCTCACCGCGTCCGTTCTGATATAAAAATCGCAGCGCGCATCGCTCGGCAAAGGCGCTCCATACCGCATCGACGGTGGGAGAGCGGCGGATTGGTGCTTCGTCCACCGTCGTCCTACCGGTGAGATAGGCAATCTTGGAGCGAATATCGGCAAGCGGTGCGGCAAAAGTGGATGAGCCGGCCGCTATTGTCTGGTCGATAGCGTTGAGCAGGATATCGGCGTCGTCTGCGGTGATGAGGCCGCCTGCCGCAAACGTGTGCTCGCGGTCGATTGTCCATGAGCTTTCCTCGGTCTCCTGCGCGCCGGCGGGGCGAACCTCCTTGATTAAGATGCCGCGTTCGAGCAGTTTGTCACGATCGCGCCGAAACTTGCGCTTATCCGAGTCGATATTGCCCGAGCCATATCCCAGGTCAGAATTCAAGACGATCTGCTCGGTCGTCAGCGGTTCGGGGGAGCTGTTGAGCACAAAGAAAAGATTGAGGATGCGCTGAGCCGTTTTATCGAAACTGGGCTCCGAATTCCCCTTTTTAATTGTCGCGGTCGCGTCGCTTGCCGTCATAGAGTCCTCGCATGAGAAGGTGGTTTGCTGCCATGATTTTAGTCCGATATGGAGATTAGGCTATATCCTTGTCCGCTCGGGGCGTTAAGATGGCCCGAATTCGGTCGTTTGCGCTCGCTCGGGGTATACTTTCGACTATATACGGTTCTAATGTGCATGCATTGGGCCTATTTGTCGGATTATGGATGTGGAGCGCACATGGCGAACACCCAGAACTATATTAACCACCTGCTGCAGAACACCGGCATCACGCCGGCATGCAGCGAAGAAGAGCGCTTGGCTGCCGAGGATATCGCTCAGATCTTCCGCAACCACGGCTTTGATCCCGAGGTTCAGGAGTTCAATGCCCCGGCGCCCAGCAGGTTGGCATTTGCCGTTACCGGTATTCTTGCGTTTGCCGGCGCCCTGCTGATGGGCATCGGTGGCGGCATCGGCTTGGTCGGCACCTTGCTGGCCATTGTCGGCGCCGTTCTTTACGTGCTCGAGCGCACGGGCCACCCCGTGGTTTCGCGCCTGGGCAAGACGGGCGTGAGCCAAAATGTCATCGTCTACCACAAGGCCTCGGGCCCGCTCGCGTCTCCGCGCAACCGCCCGGTGGTCGTTGTCGCACACTACGACTCTCCCCGTGCTGAGCTGCTCGCCCGCGAGCCCTATGCTTCGTATCGTGCGCTCATCGCCAAGCTGTTGCCCGTTGCCACGATTGCCCCTGCTGCCGTTGCCATCTTGCGTATCCTGCCGCTCCCCGGCGCGCTCAAGGTTCTGCTGTGGATTGTCGCGATCCTCGCTTCCCTCGTTGCGCTCGCCAACGCGGCAAACATCATTTCTAACCGTTTTGTGCTTCCCTATACGTCCGGCGCAGTGTGCAACAAGTCTTCTGTCGCCGCTATGCTCGGCGTTATGGACAACGTTGCTCCCTTCCAGGGCGAAAACGAGTTTCCCGACGATGTTCCGTTCGATACCTATTTTGGGGAGCAGAAGCGTCGTGCCGAGGAGATGGCGCGCGCAGCAGCGGAGTATGCCGCGGCCCAACAGCAAAACGACTACGGCAACACCATCGAGTATGAAGAGCCTACCTACGCCGAGGACGAGTTCGGTCAGCCGATTGCTCCCGACGCTCAGACCGAGCCCGAACAGGGCGAGGCTTTCGACGAGCAGATCGAGGGCTTTGAGGGTGCGTCTGCCGACGAGACGCTGATTGGCGCCATCGTGCCCGAGGATCAGAATCAGGCTGTCCAGGCCGAAGAGTTCAATGACGAGGTTCCCACTGCCGAGCCGGCGGAGGAGCCTGTCGCGGCCGAGCCCGAGCCCAGGCTCTATCGCAATGCCGCCGGCAACATCCGCTTTGGTTCGGATGCCATCCGTGCGCTCGGAATGCTTCCCGAGTCCTGCACGCTCGATTACGAGGAGGGCGAGGAGCCGACGTTTGAGCCCGAGCCTGCGCCCGTTGTCACTGCGGATGATGAGTCTGCCGCGGTTACCGCTGCCGTTGCCGAGCCCGAGGCGGTGTCCGCGATCGATCCCGCGGCAGGACTGGACATTTTGGCTCCCGCCGCGCCGGCGCAAGACGTTAGGGACTGTCTCTTATACACATCTCCGAGCCCACGAGACGTAGAGGAATCTCGT
>USEK01000056.1 GCA_900553705.1 uncultured Collinsella sp. | reverse complement strand
CAATGGTATACGGGTGCATCATCGACGTCTTCAATACAGAAGATATCAGTGCGGAGTGTGCCTAAAAGTAAACTAATGGCGGGCCCTGCGATGTCCGGTCTTCGGCGGATCAGCCGCTGGGTGAGGGTGGTGCTTGGGGCGACGTGCAAAAAACGGAGTTTTCAGCAGCCAAAGATTGATGCATAAGGCCATAGCCGGCTTTCGCTGCCTTTGTTGATGCTTTTGCACGACGATTGGGCTTTGGCGACGATCATATATGGCTGGTTTCTCGCCGCATGCTATCCAGATGGGTCGAGTCATGAGGACTATCTACCTTTTGAAAGATTTTTGGCACCAAAATCTTATCCCGCGATGCTGAATACTCGCAAAAATGCACGCTCCGGAGGGTACTACCCAGTTATGGCCAGAAATCCATGCGCCATCTTATGCAATTAATTAACGGATTTATGCAAAATGGCTTACGTGCGTACGTCTCGGACTAGATGTTTGCCTCGGCGCTGCGTAAATCATCCTGTCTATAGTGTCTTTGACAGGCGGCTGCGGTCCCGTTTGGGATCGTGGCCGTTTTGTTGTGGGTCAAATATGAACGTTGTGTTAATGAGTCGGTGGACGGTGGTGTTTTTCGGTGAGCGGCGTATCCTTCCAACGGTTTATCTAGTGTGTCAGTTGAAAGGAAGAGGGCGCTCGTCATTGTTTGAATGTGAACTGCCGTTTGACCACAAGACGTTGCATCTGGAGCTCGAGGATAAGAACTTCGCGGGTGTGATGGAAGGTCATCAAAACGAGTTTAAGACTACAAAATCGCAGGAAGAGCTGGTAGAGGAGTCGCTTGCCAACCCTTATGGTTCGCCTTCGCTCGAGGAGCTTTGTGCTGGCAAGAAGGATATCGTCATTATTAGCTCCGATCATACGCGCCCCGTTCCCTCGCGTGTGACGATGCCTATTCTGCTGCATCACATCCATTCCGCTGCGCCCGAGGCTCGCGTGCGTATTTTGGTTGCTACGGGTATGCATCGTCCGTCGACGCACGAGGAGCTCGTCAACAAGTACGGCGAGGAGATCGTTGCCAACGAGGAAATCGTTATGCACGTCGCGACTGACGACAGCATGATGAAAAAGATCGGCACCCTGCCTTCTGGTGGCGAGTGCATCATCAACAAGATTGCTGCCGATTGCGATCTGCTGCTTGCCGAGGGCTTTATTGAGCCGCACTTCTTTGCCGGTTTCTCTGGTAGCCGCAAGTCCGTCCTGCCTGGCATCGCCAGCTACAAGACCATCATGTACAACCACAATGGTCAGTTTGTGAACGATTCCCATTCGCGTGCCGGCAACCTGTGCCACAACCACGTGAGCGAGGACATGTTTGCCGCTGCCGAGATGGCTCACCTTGCCTTTGTGCTCAACGTGGTGCTCAACGGCAAGCACGAGGTCATCGGCTCCTTTGCCGGCGACATCCACAAGGCGCACGAGGCTGGCTGCGAGTTCGTGAAGAGCCTTGCCGGTGTTGAGCCCGTCGAGTGCGAGATTGCCATTACCACCAACGGCGGCTACCCGCTCGACCAGAACATCTATCAGGCCGTGAAGGGCATGTGCTCTGCAGAGGCCACACTTCCCGAGGGCGGCGTGATCATCGACGTCGCCGGCTGTGCCGACGGTCACGGTGGCGAGGGCTTCTATCACAACATCGCCGACAACGATCCGGCGGAGTTTGAGCGTGCCTGCATCGACCGTCCTAAGGACGAGACCCTGCCCGACCAGTGGACGAGCCAGATCTTTGCCCGCATCCTGGCGCATCACCCTGTGATCATGGTCACCGACCTGTGCGATCACCAGATGATCAAGGATATGCACATGACGCCGGTCAACACCCTCGATGAGGCGCTCAAGCTCGCCTTTGAGATGAAGGGTGCCGATGCCAAGGTGGCCGTCATTCCCGATGGCCTGGGCGTTGTCGTCGCACAGCACTAGTACGCGGCCTAAACGAATCGTTTATAACCGACAAGAAAGATAAGGTTTTATGCTTACCAAACTCCTCTGCGAATTCGGCGCAACGGCCCTCATGATCATCTTTGGCGTGGGCGTGCACTGCGATACCGTGCTTAAGGGTACCAAGTATCAGGGCTCCGGCCATATGTTTGCCATCACCACTTGGTCTTTTGGCATCTCGGTCTGCCTGTTTGTCTTTGGTGGCGCCGTGTGCATGAACCCGGCTATGGTGCTTGCCCAGTGCATCGTCGGTCTGGTGCCGTGGAGCAGCTGCATCCCCTTCATGATTGCCGATATGCTCGGCGGCTTTGCGGGTGCCGTGATCGCATGGTTGATGTATGCCGATGAGTTCAAGGCTTCCGATGGTGTCATCGATCCCATTGCTCAGCGCAACATCTTCTCGACCAACCCCACCACCGAGGGTACGAACTATGCCCGTAATTTCTTCTGCGAGGCTATCTGCACCTTTGTGTTCATCAGCGCCATCCTTGCTGCTGCTAACCGTGCTGGCGAGAACGTCCTGATGCTCGCTATCTGCGTCGGTCTGATCGTTTGGGCTGTTGGCATGGGCATGGGAGGTATCACTGGCTTCGCCATGAACCAGGCCCGTGACCTTGGTCCTCGCATGGCCTATCAGGTGCTGCCGATTAAGAACAAGGCTGACAACAACTGGAAGTACGGCCTGCTTGTTCCTGGCATCGCTCCGTTTGTCGGTGCCGCTCTGGCCGCGCTGTTTGTGCATGGTTTCTTGGGCATGTTCTAGTCTGAGGCTACATAGTTGTCCGCTGGCCGCATGGGGTAACTTCCCAGCGCGTCCTCGGACATGCAAAAAGGCTCGCTGCGCACTTCGTGCGGCGAGTCTTTTTGCGTCCTGCGGAATGCGCTGGGAAGTTACCCCATGCGGACAGCTGCGGGATCTTTGTTGCGTTCGTACAAGCAACCCAATATATATCTGAATTTGGATGGGAGGGGCTTGTTGCTGGTAGGGGCGTTGGGCTTCTGTCGACACTTTGGGATGGATTGTGCTTTGGGTTGGGGCGGCGCTTTGAGATGAGGTCGGAACTTTGGGATGAGGGGTTTACTCAGTTGAAGAGAGGCTTAATGGCTGATAGGTAGTCTTTGGCTACGTCGGCTTTGGCTGCTTGGAAGTTGTGCCAGGCCCACCATTGGACCATTCCTACGAAGCTTGAGGCTATGTGGTGTAGTAAGAAGCTGCGGTCCATGGTGGCGGCGGGGCCTGCGGGGTCGACGGGGACGGTTTCGGCTGCGCGCGACATGATGGTCTTGCGGAGGCAGTCGGCGAAGACGCGTGAGCCGGCGCCGGCTACGAGGGCTCGAACGCCCTGACGGCGTTCCCAGAGGTTGTTGAGGATATGCTCGACTTGCACGAGTGGGTCGTCGAGCGGCGTACCATCGTCGTCGAGGGCGTGGGTGCAGATGTCGTTCACGAGCTCGGACAGTAGGTCGTCTTTGCTCTTAAAGAGGCCGTAGAATGTCGCGCGGCCTACGTGGGCACGAGCGATGATGTCGCCGACGGTAATCTTGCCGTAATCCTCTTCGCGTAGCAGCTCGGAGAACGCTGCAACGATGGCAGCGCGGCTTTTTTCTTTGCGGGCATCCATGGCTATGCATCCACGTCAACGAGTAGACAACGGAGCGTGCCGGAGCAACCCTCGTAGGGGCGCTTGCCGGCGCCGTAGCCGACGGCCTCGATGTGGTAGCGTGCCGGCAGGTGCTCGGACGTGCGCAGCGCGGTGACGATGGCGGCGCCCGTGGGCGTCACGAGCTCGCCAGCGACCGGTGCGGGCGTGAGGGCGATATTGCCCGCCTGGCACAGGTTGACGACAGCGGGGACGGGAATGGGCATAAGGCCGTGGGCGCAGCGAATGGTTCCGTGGCCTTCGGAGAGCGACTCGACCACGATGTCCTCAATACCTAGGTCATCGAGGCAGATGGCGACAGAGCAGACGTCGACGATGGAATCGACGGCGCCTACCTCGTGGAACATGACGGTCTCGGGCGTTTTGCCGTGGGCCTTTGCCTCGGCGGCGGCGAGCGCGGTAAAGATGGCGAGCGCACGACGCTTGGTGCCATCGCTTAGCTGCGAGCCGTCGATGATAGCGGTGACGTCCGCCAAAGAACGGTGGTGATGGTGGTGGGCGTGATGGTGACCCTCGTGGCCATGGCCGTGGGTCTCATGATCATGCTCATGGCAGTGCTCATGCTCGTCATGGTCATGATGGTGGTGCTCGTGCTCGTGCTCGTGCGTGTGCTCGGCAGCTGCTTCGTTGCCGTAGAGCCATGCCATGTCGTGATCGTGGTTCTCGAGCTCCTCTGCAAGCTGGACGTCAAAATCACAGGCGTCGATGCCATGCTTGTTTGCACGCGTGACGGCGATCGTAAAGCCGTCGACCGGCAGCGTGGCGAGCTGTTCGCGCAGGTGCTCCTCGTTGGCGCCCAGGTCGAGCAGGGCTGCGACGGTCATATCGCCGCTGATGCCCGAGGTGCCGTCGATGATAAGCGTGTGCTGATGGTTGGACATGAAATGCTCCTTAGCGGGCGCAAGACGCGCCGGCGCTCAGATGATTGATAAGACTTGCCTGGTAGGCGGCACCAAAGCCGTTGTCGATATTGACGACCGAAACGCCGCTGGCGCAGGAGTTGAGCATGGCGAGCAGCGCGGCTACGCCACCAAAGTTCGCGCCGTAGCCCACGCTGGTGGGAACGGCGATGACCGGACAGCTCACCAGGCCGCCGATAACGCTCGCCAGGGCGCCCTCCATGCCGGCGATGGCGATGACCACCTGCGCCTGGACAAGTTCCTCAGCATGAGCGAGCAGGCGGTGCAAGCCGGCGACACCCACGTCGTAGAGGCGATCGACCTCGTTGCCGTAGAACTCGGCCGTCAATGCGGCTTCCTCGGCGACGGGCAGGTCGCTCGTGCCGGCGCAGGCGACGACGATGCGTCCGTTGCCGGTAGGGGAGGGCTTGCCGCCCACGAGGGCGAGCTGTGCGTCCGGGACATATCCCAGGTCGATGCCGTTGTCGAGAAGCTCAGCGGTGCGCGCGGCTTTTTCGGCATCCAGGCGCGTGACCAGGATGCGCTCCTGGCCGGCATCGCGCAGTGCTTCGATAATGGCGGCAATCTGCTCGGCGGTTTTACCGGCACCGTAGACAACCTCGCCGGCTCCCTGGCGCACTCCGCGCGAAAGATCGAGCTGTGCAAAACCCAAATCGGCGGTTGGCGCCGTCTGGATGCGCGTGAGGGCGACGGCCGGGGTGACTGCTCCGCCGGCAACATCGCTCAGCAACTGCTCAAGATCTCGCTTATCCATATATGTTCCCTTCGACGGCGCAAAGTCTAGCACTCAAAGGGTATGTTTCCGAACACTAAGACAAAATTGTTCGGAAACTATAGGACAGACTGATTCAATTGTTAGGCAGATCGACTAGTCACGCAGGATGATGTCCATGGCGAGCATCAGGTTGCGCTCGTCGATGGCAAACGGGGCGGCCTCGCGCGTCTTGGGCTTGGCGCAAAACGCGATGCCGGTACCTGCGGCCTGAATCATGGGGATGTCGTTGGCGCCGTCACCAATCGCGACGGTGTGGGCCATATCGACTCCGCACTCAACTGCCCAGTCCAGCAGCTTGATGAGCTTGGACTCCTTGGTCACAATGTCGGCAGCTAACTTACCGGTGAGCTTGCCGTCCACGACCTCCAGACGATTGGCCAGACAATAGTCGATACCCGCGGCAGCCACGATCTTGTCGGCGACCTCGTGAAAGCCACCGCTTACCACGCCGACCTTCCAGCCCTTGCTGTGCGCCGAGCGCACAAGCTCCAGCGCGCCGGGGGTAAACGTCACGCGCTCAAACGTGCGCTCGAACACGCTCTCATCCAAGCCGGCAAGCAGCCCCACGCGCTCCTCGAGCGCCTGCTTAAAGTCGAGCTCGCCGCGCATGGCGCGCTCAGTGATCTGCGCCACTTGCTCGCCTACGCCGGCCTCCTCGCCCAACAGGTCGATGACCTCCTGGTTGATGAGCGTGGAGTCGATATCCATAACGATGAGGCGTGCAGTCATGGCGGGCCTTTCCGAGTGCAGTTGTATTGGGGCACATTGTCGCACGTCGCAAGCCTGGGCGACGGCCACGGTGCGTCAATTGTTTCGTCTCCGTCAAGTCTTTGGGCAAGAGCTACTTTTTCGCGGCACATCGACGCGGGTGCGATAAGATAGAACGCCATGTCCGGCTGCGCGGTTTACGCAGGCTGGGCAAATCTGTACGACGCCGCCCGGAACGACACGGGGCGGCACAGATCCATAAAGGAGGATCACTGGTATGAGCCAGACCCGTCCCATTGACGAGCATTCCATGCACACCCGTACCTGCGGCGAGCTTCGCTTCGAGAACGTGGGCGAAGAGGTCACCCTCACCGGTTGGGTGAGCCGTCGCCGCGACCACGGCGGCCTTATCTTCTGCGACCTTCGCGACCGCGAGGGCATCACGCAGCTCACTTTCGACCCCGAGCACTCCGATGGCGATGCCTTTAAGATCGCCGAGACCATGCGTCCCGAGTGGCCCATCAAGATCCACGGCGTCGTGCGCGCTCGTGGTGAGGAGACCACCAACACCAAGCTCGCGACCGGCGAGATCGAGGTCCTGACCGACCACGCCGAGGTGCTCAACACGTCCGTCACTCCGCCGTTCCAGATCGAGGACGGCATCGAGACCAGCGAGGATACCCGCCTGCGCTATCGCTATTTGGACCTCCGCCGTCCCGAGATGATGGCCAACCTCAAGCTGCGCTCCGACTTTACCTTTGCCATTCGCGAGGCGCTGCACAACCGTGAGTTCATGGAGGTCGAGACGCCCTCCCTGTTTAAGTCCACGCCCGAGGGCGCCCGCGACTTCATTGTTCCCAGCCGTATCCAGCCGGGTAACTTCTACGCCCTGCCGCAGTCCCCGCAGCTTCTGAAGCAGCTGCTCATGGTCGGTGGCGTCGAGCGCTACTACCAGGTTGCCAAGTGCTTCCGCGACGAGGACCTGCGTGCCGACCGTCAGCCCGAGTTCACCCAGGTCGATATCGAGATGTCCTTCGTGGACCAGAACGATGTTATGAGCGCGCTCGAAGAGGTCCTGGCCGATGCCTTCGGCCGCATGGGTGTCGAGATGCCCACGCCGCTGCGTCGCATGAACTACTGGGATGCCATGGACACCTATGGCTCCGACAAGCCCGATACCCGCTATGGCATACACCTGGTCGACCTGACCGACATCTTTGCCAACTCCAAGTTCAAGGTCTTTGCGACTGCCGCAAACGAGGAGGGCTCTGTCGTCAAGGCTATCAACGCCAAGGGCGCCGGTGCCTGGGCACGTGCCAAGATCGATAAGCTCGCCGGCGTGGCTTCCACGTTTGGCGCCAAGGGCCTGGCCTGGATCGCCTTCCGCGAGGACGGCTCCATCAACAGCCCCATCGTCAAGTTCTTCTCGGACGAGGAGATGGCGGCTCTGCGCGAGCGCATGGACGTCGAGCCCGGCGACCTTGTGATGTTCGCCGCCGGCCCGCGCCTGCTCTCTGACGAGATTCTGGGCGGCATGCGTTCTCACATGGCCAACGCGCTCGACATCAAGCGCGAGGGCCACGACTTCCTGTGGGTCGTCAACTTCCCGCTGTTCCACTGGGATGAGGACCGCAAGGCCTATGCCGCCGAGCACCAGCCCTTCACCCTGCCGACCGAGACCGACATCGCCAAGATCGAGGCCGACCCGTTGGCAGCCGGTTCTTGCACCTACGACTTTGTCATGGACGGCTTTGAGGCCGGCGGCGGCGGTATGCGTATCCACAACGCCGAGATGCAGATGTCCATGCTCAAACTCCTGGGCTTTACCGAGGAGCGCGCCGAGTCTCAGTTTGGCTTCCTCATGGAGGCCCTCAAGTTTGGTGCGCCCCCGATGGGCGGTTTCGCTCTGGGCCTGGACCGCGTGTGCATGCTGCTTACCGGTTCCGACTCCATCCGCGACGTCATGGCGTTCCCCAAGACGGCTAGCGGCTCCGACCTTATGTCGGGCGCCCCGAGTGCCGTTAGTGGCGCCCAGCTCAAGGACGTCAGCCTGCGCCTGATGTAGGCGAGCGACTACATATTGCCTGTAACGAGGGAAGGACGTGTGCCTTCCCTCGTTTTTTTCGGAACGGGGGTGCGCCGGTAACGTACAATAGCTACCACGTGGCTGGGTTTTGCCGGCCGAATGTGCGATGCCGCGGGAGGGGACATGGTCGAGTTTACAAAGACGATTAAAGATCCGTTGGGACTACATGCCCGCCCGGTTGCGTCTGTCTCTTATACACATCTCCGAGCCCACGAGACGTAGAGGA
>USEK01000055.1 GCA_900553705.1 uncultured Collinsella sp. | reverse complement strand
GGCGATGGCGTCGTCGTCGGCGACGATGAGCCAGTAGCCGCAGGGCAGCTCGGCCTCCGTGCCCGCGTTAAGGGCCACGGACACAGCGCCTGCTTTGACTATTGCGCGGGCAAGTTTTGCCGTCAGCGCCGTCGTCATGTGTCCGTCGGCATTCATCCATTCGGCAGCCTCTTGCGCCGTCGAGGCCGTGCTGTCAAGCCCCGCATCATGAAGCACGGGGAGAACGGCCTGGCGAACGGCATCATTCGCCCACGTTACGTCAGTTGCAATTTTTTGGTCAGCATCGTCATCGTCGGCAACGGTCGCCGAAAAGAGCTGGTACGCGTCATACCGCGTCGCAACCGCACCGTCCACCGTAATGGCACCGGTATCGGCAGCATGAGCCGTCCCAGGGGCAATCGCGAAAGACAGAATAGCGACCATGATTATCGTCGCGGCAGCCAACAAGCGGCGATTAAGCCTACTCACGGCGACCACCTCGACCTTGATCGCGATGGCGACGAGCATGCATCCATATCGCAGCAAAACACAGCAGCGATGCACCAGCCAGATACGTCATAGTCAAGCCAGCCCCGCCCGCCTCAGGAAGCGTGGTCGAATACCTGTTGGTAAAGGTCGGCGGATCCTGAGAGCTATCGTTGTAGGTAACTACGGCGTTGAGCTGGTCCGCGCCATTCGTCACCTCAACCGTGACTTTTCGCGGGGTCGTGTCATAGGTGATGTGATCTTTAACATGGTCGACGGCCCCCTTGGGCTCGACCTCGGAAATGGTGTAGGTATAGATTCCCGCCTTGTTGTAGTCGACGTTGAAGGAGACGTTGCCCTCGGCGTCGTTGGTCACCGTCTGGAGCACCTTGTCGTCGCCATCCTTGAGTTCGAACGAGAACTGTCCTTTCTTGAAGGTTCCGCCTTCAAGCACTTTTCTAGCCCGGATTGTCGCGGATCCCCTTAGACGATTGTCATAGACCCAAATCTCGTCCTTTTTGTCATCACCGATGATCTCCGCGCCGCGGACGATGGCCTTCGCCTCAGTTAGCGCAGTTTGATAATCCTCGTTGCTCGCGCTGCCCCTGAGCATGATCCACGTGGACTCGGCCTTGGCGTAGCCAACAGGCGCCTTCGACTCCACAAGCTGGTAGAGCTCGCAATTGGTCATCGCCTTCTTTTCTTCGCCAAACGAGATCCTACCGTTGTCGTCGGTCGTGGCGGTTTCAAACTCAGTCCTTGCATTCTCGATACCCGCCGTTGCAACCTGATCCATATTCACGCTGTAGAGCGTGAACTCCGCCCCTTTGAGCGTCGCACCGACCTGCTGGGCGTCGTACTTGGTCATCGTGATGCCGTAACCGTTGCCGCCCGCGCTGGCGGACGCATTTTGAATCTTCCATTTTTGCTCGTCGATCGCCGAGCCTTCCGTCACACCCGTAAGCTCGGCGGTATTGGAAAGAGACACCTCTTCACCGGGGTTTCCGGTCGGGATAACCTCATACTCGACCTTGAGGTATTTCTCGTCGGGCACCTCAAGAGTCAACTTCGTACGCGAGCCAGATTCATCCTTGGCTTGCTCCATCTTCGACGAATAGTCCTCATCAGCCAGCGGTGACCAGGCACCATTCACCCGCTCATAGACCTTAAGCGTCGACGGCACCAGCGTGCACTTGGCATCCATGGTATCGACGAGCTCAAGGAAGTCGGTGCCATTTTTAAGGGTAACGGCAGACTCGTTAACAAGAATGGTGTACTTTATTCGATTGCTACTACTGACCTGCTCACCGGTCTTTTTGATGACGTTGTTCTTGATGGTGACGGTGCCGCTGCCGGAGTCGAACTTCTTATCCCCCGACTCGGCGCATGCCGAGTTGGTGAATTTCACCTCATTCTTAGAGACATCGAGTTCGCTGCGCTTGACCGCCGTTTCGTATGTGAGCTTCGCATAGCCGGCATAGTTGCCAAGCCCAGTTGTGGGGATGGAGAAAGTGACCGTATTACCGGCGCTGCTGACGTTGTCGGTGGCAAGCTGTTGATTATCAACGACCGTCTTGGCCTCACTTCCGCGACCAAGCCCCGTATGCTCTTCGTAGGGATTCTGCACGAGCGTGAACTTTGCGGAATTCGCGACATAGCTCATACCGTTCGGAAGGGTGTCGACGATATTCAGCGGTTTCCCGCCCAGCTTTCCAGCTCCAAAGTATTCGAACTCGCCATTTGCGCCCTTATTACCCTTTTGGCGGTTTGCATACACCGTCCAGTCGACGATCCAGGCGCCCTTCTCATCCGAGCCGTCAACGGTATGCCAATCGAAGTTCTCAACCCAAGACACCTTCGACTCCGCTTCCGGCTTCTCGACCGCGGGCTTCCTTTCTTGGTTGACAACGTACTTGACGGGTTCGGTGAACGGCCACCGTAATTTCAGGCCCGGCGCGCTGACCGACGCAAAGTTTGAGTACCAGCCCGACAGCGCTTCTGATGTGGTGTCGTAGGTGATAACAGCGTAGTCCTCTTTCTCGAGGGCGTCTTTCACTTTGTTGGTAACGATGATTTTGAGGTCGTAGTTTTCCTTTGTTTCATTACCCTGAAAGCTAGCCGTTGGATTCCAGTCGGCACCCCGTTCCAGCACGGTATCGCCGATTTTAATGGTAATGGAGTTTTCGTCGACACCAAGTTTCTGCGACCATGCCGACTGAAACGTGTCCTTCACCGTCACCTCGCCTGGATGGACCGCATTGACGATCGCCTTCAGCGCGACCTTCGTCTCCCATGTCGCCCTGCCCGTCGTCGCCGCCTCATTGGATCTCACGAGCCTCTTGGTGATCGGCACAACACCCGTCAGCTGCGGCGTGAAACTGCCTTCATCGGTACCGGGAACGGAGTCCCCCCCCCGCTCGATGGTCGCATCGTTGCGCACGGTGTCGTACGAGCTCGCGTCTTTCATCTTGGTGTGATAGACGATGCGGTAGGTGGCGTACTTGTCTGCAAGATCGGTCCGGAACGTGTAGGTGAACGAGTTCTGCGACGGGCCGAGCGCGCAAGTCTCAAGAACCTCCGACCCCGAGCTGCCCTTGTATACCGTGTAGCTCCCTATATAGGCCTGCTTAGCGTCAAGCGTATCGGTAAACGTGTAGCCGCTCATATCGGCCTTGAGCTCGCCTTGGTTGAGTGTGACAGTCCACGTGATGTCGGACAGCGTGCCCGAGCCGTTGGACTTGTTGATCATGTCGTAGCGAAACTTGCTGGGAACACCAGTCGCAGAGTCGCTCTGGCGATCGCTCGAGCCGCCCCACTCCCACGCTGCCGTGTTCTTGGATGCTTCTTGGTCGTTTATCCACTCGCCGTTGCTTGCTGAAACGCCGCTCTTTAGCTTCGTCTCATAGACGACCGTGTGCTCCCCCCGGGTGAGGTAGCCCAGATTATCGAGGGTCGCGGTCTGGCCGCCGAACGTCGGTTGTGGGTCGAGCTTCTCGCCATCGAGTGTGAAGCTGCCGTCCACAAACTCGAAGTTGTCGCCCAGGCTGTCAGTGAACTTAACGTTCGTGGCGTACGACTCGACGGTAAGCTTGACGGTCCACGTAACTTTGGCCACGCCGTCGGCACCCTGGGAGAAGGCTCCTGACTTCTCCCCCGTGACGGCGCCATCCTTAGTTGGAATATCGATTGATCCCGCACCGGGAAACTCGATGGATGCTCTGCCGTCGGACCCGGCGTTCTTATTTGCTAGCTCAAATGAAAAATTTGCTCCAACTGAAATTTCTGCGGGGTTTTCATCAAGCCAGCTCTTATCAAACGTAAAGATGACCTTATTACCCTTGATCTCCCACGTACCAGCCTTTTTAGCAGTAGCCTCCGGACCCTCCATGAGGTCGCCACCGGCGTTATTGTCAACGACTATGGTATCGGGGAGCTCGTAGACAGCGATGTAGTTCTGAGGCGTAGGCGCCTTACCACTTATGAACCGTGCCGAGAAAGCTCCATAGAGCGTCGAAGTGGACGTTACAGGATCCCCGAGCTCTTGAGTATGGTTCTCGTCGGCATACAGCCCAACCGTAATGTCCGCCGTCTTATCATCAATCACAATCGGCGTCGGCGTCGTCACGTCCTCGGCGCGCACGGGAGCTGCGCCGTGAAAAACTGCGGCGGTGAGGCTAATTAAAATAAAGACCAGGGCCGCCATACCCAGCGACCGTGAGCGGTGTGCGTCCATAGTTGTCCCCTAATTCCTATAACACAGTGTGGAATACGGCGAATCGTCGGATCGAACACAAACCCCAACATCAACGAGAACCTACCTAGCGCATTGCAAGAACCCACTGGGGAGCAACTTCTAAGACGGTTCGTCTATGCCACAATGCATAAAATACAATATAGATACCAGTTATGTAAACCGCAGGTAAAGAGGTCTTTTGATTTAATACCAGTTGATATTTACCTGTTAACGGTTTTGCATTAAAGCGGTTGTATTTCAATGATTCGTGTATATGTTTAAACAACTTAACTTTGCCTGAAAAGCCGCTCGGGGGGATAGCCTCCTCCACCGTGGTGCAGACCAGCTCAATCCCCGTGCACAAAAAGGGCGTCGACCATCGCGGTCGACGCCCTTTCTTATTGGCGGTTATAAGCCCCAGCGCTTATTTGTTGACCTGGCCGGCGCGGACGGCGGCCTTCTTGCGGTCGGTGGCGTTGAGCAGACGCTTGCGCAGGCGAATGTTCTTGGGAGTAATCTCGACCAGCTCGTCGTCGGCGATGTACTCCAGCGCCTCCTCCAGCGAGAAGGTGCGGGGCGGCACCAGCTGGACGGAGATATCGGAGGTCGAGGAACGCTGGTTACCCAGGTTCTTGGTGCGGGCGATGTTGACGACCATGTCGCCGGCCTTGCTGCGCTCGCCCACGATCATGCCCTCATAGCACTCGGTACCCGGCTCAACAAACAGCTGACCGCGCTCCTGCAGCGTACCCAGAGCGTAGGCAACGGCCTTCTCGGTGGTCATGGAGATCATGGCGCCGTTCTGGCGGTTGCCGATCTCGCCGGCGTAGGGGCCATACTCCAGGAAGGTGTGGTAGAACACGCCCTCGCCGTGGGTGACGTTCATGATGCGGTTCTTAAGGCCCATGATGCCACGCGTCGGGATCTTAAACTCAAGGTGCGTCACGATGCCCGAGGTATCCATGCTCGTCATGATGCCACCGGAGGTGCCGAAGACCTCAACGACCTTGCCCGAGTACTCGTCCGGGCACTCGACGACGGCCTGCTCGACAGGCTCCATCTTGTTGCCGTTCTCGTCCTTCTTAAACAGAACGCGCGGACGACCGACCTGGAACTCAAAGCCCTCGCGGCGCATGGACTCCATCAGAACGGACAGGTGCAGAATGCCGCGGCCCGAGACCTCGACGCCGCTCTTGTCCTCGAGCTCCTCGATCTTCATGGTCACGTTGTTCTCGGCCTCGTTGAACAGGCGCTCCTTGAGCTGACGGGCGCCAACGATATCGCCGTCGCGGCCGACGAGCGGGGAGGTCGAAGCCTCAAAGACGATGGACAGGGTCGGCGGGTCGATCTCGATGGGCTCGAGCTCAACGGGGTTCTCGGGATCGGTGTAGACATCGCCGATATCGGTGCGGTCGATGCCCACGACGGCAGCGATGTCGCCGGCGCCGACTTCCTGGCACTCGGTGCGGCCCAGGTAGTCGAAGGTAAAGAGCTGTTTGACGGTAGCGGTGGCGCTGGAGCCGTCGTTCTTGACAACCAGGATCTGGTCGCCCTGGTGGATGGTGCCGGAGTACACGCGGCCGATGCCGATACGGCCGACGAAGTTGGAGTGGTCGATGGTCACGCACTGCATGGCGAGCGGGGCGTTCTCGTCAACCTCGGGTGCGGGCATGTCGTCGATGATCATGTCGAGCAGCGGGTACATGTCCATGTTGCCGTCCTCGGGATCATGACGGGCAAAGCCGTTGACGCCACTGGCGTAGATGACATGCTCCATGGCAAACTCAAGCTGGTCGTCGGTAGCGCCCAGGTCGGCCATAAGGTCCAGGCAGTCGTTGTAGGCCTTCTCGGGGTTGGCACCCGGACGGTCGATCTTGTTGATGACGATCATGATCTTAAGGCCGGTATCGATAGCGTGACGCAGCACGAAGCGGGTCTGGGGCATGGGACCCTCAAAAGCGTCGACCAGCAACAGGGCGCCGTCGGCCATACGCAGCACGCGCTCGACCTCGCCGCCGAAGTCGGCGTGGCCCGGGGTGTCGATGACGTTGATCTTGACGTCCTTGTACTCGATAGAGATGTTCTTGGCGAGAATCGTAATGCCGCGCTCGCGCTCCTGGTCGTTAGAGTCCAGGACGCGGTCCTCGACCTGCTGGTTGGCACGGAAGGCGTCCGTGGCACGCAGGAGCTTGTCGACCATCGTCGTCTTGCCGTGGTCGACGTGGGCGATGATGGCGATGTTCCTCAGATTGTCTACGCGCATGTAGTTCCCCTATCTTCTATCCATATACAAACGGCACGCGTATGCGGCCCGCCCAGCGATACAACGCTCAGCGGGAATATTGAGCCTTTTACCGAAAACTCGTTTATTTTAGCGATTTTAGATAAGAGGGGTTTCCTCACCTGCAGGTTCAGGGTCGCTCCACATAAAACCATCGCCGGCACCCATGCCCTCATACAGCACATATGCCGAAAAACCGCTCTCGAGCGTGGTTTCGAAGAAGCTCACGAGCAGAGCATCGTGATAGCCGCCGTCAATCTCGACGCAGCCGGTGTAGCCGATGGCATAGCGAGCGATACGGCCCAGGCCCTCGTCCTTAAGACCCATCTTGTGCTCGGAGATAAAGTTGGTGGCAGCCTCCAGGCATGCCTCCTCGCCATCTTCGTCGAGTGCGGCCAGATAACGGTTGGAAGCGGCGTCCTCAATTGCCACAACCACGCCCGGGTTCTCGCCCGCGGCCAGGTCGTCCAAGAAGGCGCCAATCAGATCGCACACCATGGCGTCGAGCTCGGCGGAGACGTTACCGGCGTCCTGCATATCCTGTGCCATCTTTAGACCTTCCCATCGAATCCGGCGTCGTTACAGTTCTTGTGCCTCAGCAGCGATCTTGGCGGCAGCGTCGCGGGCGTGCATCATATCCACCGCACGCTTGTCGAGCACCTTGATCTGACTGGTCAGCATTACCGCGTCGACCACGCCCCAGATCACCAGGCCCGTAGAGATCGAAAACCCAAGCGCACCAACTGTACCACGAAGGCGCGAGCAGATTGCCGCGACAAGGGCGGAGATGACAACCATCTTGATAAACGAGCCGCGGCGCTCGCGAAGCGTACGGGCCTGTGTCACATAGGCGAGGCGGGCCGCCTCGGATGCTTCCGAGCGCATCTGGGCTTCACGCGCGATGGCGGCCGCCTCAGCCGACATGCCGCCGGCCATCAGCGAACGCTCCGCAACCTGGACGCCCCGCATTTAGAAGTCATCGGGGGAGAGCGTATGGACGAACTCGTCGAACTTCTCGAACTCCTGCTCGTCGTCGACTTCCTCGGCATGGGCAGAAACGGTGCCCAGGCGATTCATGATGTCGTCCTCCACAAACATGGGGGCATTGCTGCGCACGGCAAGGGCAATGGCATCACTGGGGCGGGCGTCGATCTTGCGCTCGTCACCATCGGCCAGTACGACAATCGTCGCGTAAAACACCGGCGGCTCGGCGCGAACGATCTCGATGCGCTCGAGCTTGGCGCCCAGGGCGCCAACAGTATCGAGCAACAGGTCATGGGTAATCGGGCGCTCGGCGCGACCGCTATCGATGCCGCGGCTGATGGCAGCAGCTTCAAACGAACCAGTCTGAATGGAAAGGGAACGCAGCGGCGCGGGCGAGTCCGATTTGCTGCAGCGCTCGCGAAGCACGATAAGCGATGGCACGGGACCGGCGGCCATGACGATGGTCTCTATGTCGACACGAACCATGGAACACCTCCGGTACGTAGCGGTTAACACGCGGCAGCCCGCCGCATTGAATAGCTATACTACCCAAACTTTCGCACAGCACACAAAATCAAAGTAGTCTTTTTGGGACGGGGCTCTTTTGACTACTCCAGCAGGTAAGAAAAAAGCCCCGAGGAAACCCTCGAGGCTCTTCACAGTTTTGATGGTGGACCTGACAAGATTCGAACTTGTGACCTCCCGGTTATCAGCCGGACGCTCTAACCAACTGAGCTACAGGTCCATCATGGTGGAGGTTAGGGGGATCGAACCCCTGACCTCAGGCTTGCAAAGCCCGCGCTCTCCCAGCTGAGCTAAACCCCCACGGAGACAGTAATAAACACCCCAGCGGCGACTCGGCTCTCGCTGGGGTGTTTATTGCGAAAGAAAGTGGTGGACCTGACAAGATTCGAACTTGTGACCTCCCGGTTATCAGCCGGACGCTC
>USEK01000054.1 GCA_900553705.1 uncultured Collinsella sp. | reverse complement strand
GAGTTTCTGCTGCGTTTGGCGCACACGTACCGTCTGGAGCTTGGCTGCCTGGTCGTTGGTATTACCGGTTCTATCGGCAAGACGACGACCAAGGACGTGCTCGCCGCCGTGCTCGCCAAGCGCTATCGTGTCTGGGCCACCAAGGGCAATTTCAATAACCTGATCGGCATGCCGCTCACGGTGCTTTCCGCTCCGGCCGATACCGAGGTCCTGGTGCTCGAGATGGGCATGAACCATTTCCACGAGATCGAGCGCCTGTCCCAGTCCGCCAATCCCAACCTTGCCATCGTGAGCAAGATTGGTACCTCTCATATCGGCATTTTGGGTAGCCGCGAGAACATCGCCCGCGCTAAGGCCGAGATTGTCCAGGGTATGTGCGCCGCCGGCGACTTCTTGCCGCTGCTGGTTTTGGGCGGCGAGGACGACTTTACGCCGTTCATTCGCGATACGTTCGCCCAGCCTGCTGGTATCGACGTGATGCTGGCCGGCGTCTCGGACGATGATGAGGTCCGTGCCCGCGACGTTCGAGTTGATGACGAGGGCCGTCCGGTCTTTACGCTCGATTTTGGTCAGGGCGAGACAATCGATACCATGCTTGCCATCCCCGGCGTGCAGTCCGTCCCAAATGCCGTTAAGGCCGCCGCGGTTGCCTATCGCCTGGGCGTGACGCCCGAGCAGATCGATGCTGCCTTTAGGGGCCTCACGATTACCGGTCATCGCCAGGAGATCAAGCGCGCCAAGAGCGGTGCCCGCGTCATCGACGATTCCTATAACGCCAGCGCCGAATCCATGGCTGCTGGCCTCGATCTACTGTGCTCGCTTTCGTGCACGGGGTCTCGCATGGCGATCTTGGGCGAGATGGGCGAGATGGGCGATGAGGCCCCTCGCATGCATGAACTCGTGGGCGCCTATGCCGCCGCCAAGAAGCTCGACATGCTGGCGTGCGTGGGTGGTGAGCTGGCCCAGCTTATGGCCGATGCCGCGCGCATGATGGGCATGGACGAGGACCGCATCCAGGTGTTCTCCGATTATCAGCAGGTGCTCGACCGCATGGGCGGCGCGCTTGAAAAACATGATGTTGTACTGGTCAAGGGTTCCCGCTTTGTTGAGCTCGACCGCTTTGTGGAAGGTGTGTGCTAGCCCATGTTCGGCAATCCCTCGTATCCAACGTATCAGGCTTTTTTGGGGCTTGGCATCGCCGCTGCCATTGCGCTGCTGCTCATGCCGTGGTGGATCAAGCTGCTTAAGGTCGAGGGTATCGGCCAGCAGGTTCGTGCCGACGGCCCCAAGCGTCATTTGGTTAAGCAGGGAACGCCCACCATGGGTGGCGTTGTCATCCTCGTCGCGATCTCGCTGACCTGCCTGCTGATGGGCAAGCTCACCACCGAGCTCGTGCTCGTGCTGCTCGCCACGCTGGCGACCGGCGTGCTGGGCCTGATTGACGACCTGACCTCCGTTACGCATGGGCGCTCGCTCGGTCTGACGCCCCATGCCAAGATGATCGGTCTAACCATTATCTGTGTCACCTTTACGGTACTTGCCGTTAACTGGTGCGGCGTCGCCCCCGAGATTCGTTTTCCCGGCGGCCTGACGATTGACCTCGGTGTTCTTTCGACTACTATCTGCGGCCTTTCGTTCCCGTGGCTCTACATTGTCTTTTGCTGGCTGATGATCGCCGGTCTTTCTAATGCCGTGAACCTGACTGATGGCCTTGACGGTCTTGCTGGCGGCACCTCCATGATTGCCATGCTCGCCATGGCTGCCATGGCGTTTTTGCACGGAGACGTGAACCTGTCCATCTTCTGCACCGCGTGTGCCGGTGCCTGCTTGGGCTTTCTGTGGTTCAACTGCTATCCGGCGAGCATCTTTATGGGCGATACCGGCTCGCTTGCCCTGGGCGCCGCGTTTGCCTGCACGTCCATCATGACCAACACCGAGGTCGTCTCCCTCATCATCGGCGGCCTGTTTATCGTTGAGACCCTGTCGGTCATGATTCAGGTTGTCTACTTCCACTTTACGCACAAGCGCGTCTTCCTTATGGCGCCCATCCATCATCATTTCGAAAAGAAGGGCTGGGCCGAGACCAAGGTCGTCATCCGTTTTTGGATTATCGCTGCGGCCTTTGGTGCCGTTGGCCTTGCTTTGTTCTTCCAGTTGGGATAGTGGTCTTTCATGCCTCTTGCTGATGTCTTTAGCCTGCTCGTTTTGGGTCAGGGCAAATCCGGTCTCGATGTCGCCCGCTGGGCGCTGGCACATCCCGAGCGCGTAAGCGCCGTTACCGTGTATGGCGGCGGCACCTCTGAGCCCAATGACGCCACGCGTGCGCTCGAGGCTGCTGGTGCGTCGTTTGTCTATGGGACCGAACAGGTCGAGGGTGCCTATGACGTATGCGTGACGTGCCCGGGCATCTCGGAGTTCTCGGGCTTCTTTAAGGCCGGGCGCGAGCATGCCGCTCAGATTATGGGTGAGCCCGAGTTTGCCTATCGCCTGTCGCCCGATAACTGGATTGCCATCACGGGTACCAACGGCAAGACGACCACCACGTCGTTGACTGATTATCTGCTCAAGGCTGCCGGTGAGGCCAGCGTAGCTGTCGGCAACATCGGCGAGCCGCCGGTCAACGAGATTGACGGCCGAGCCCACAACGAGTGGTTTGTGGCTGAGCTCTCGAGCTATCAGATTGCTACGACCACCGAGCTCCACCCCCGCGTGGCGGTGCTGCTCAACATCACTCCCGACCACTTGGGCTGGCATAAGAGCCATAAGAACTATGCGCTTGCCAAGATCAAACTGTTTGACAATATGGTCGATGACGATCTGGCGGTTGTCGACGTCGAAGACGCCGGCATTCACGAGTTCGATGAGTACATCTACACGCCGGGTCGTCGCATCTGCAAGGTTGCCTTTGACGAGCCTGAGGGCGAGGATGCCGCCTTTGTGCGCGATGGCAAGATGATCGTGCGTCTGAAGGGCGTCGAGACCCCGCTCATCGCTGCATCCGAGCTCAAGATCTCGGGCCATCACAATGTTATCAATGCCCTGTGCGCTGCCACGGCTGCCCTGGCAGTCGGTGCCGATGTCGATGGTGTCTGCCGCGGTCTGGCCTCGTTCCAGCCGCTCGAGCACCGTGTGGAGCCGTGTGGCGAGATTGACGGTGTGCGCTACGTCAACGATTCCAAGGCGACCAACACCGATGCGGTCGAGAAGGCACTGACGGCATTTCCCGATGACGACGTGATCTTGCTGCTTGGCGGCCACGATAAGGGCACGCCTCTCACGGACTTCGCGCGCGTCGTTATGGATAACGTACGCTCGGTCGTCTGCTTTGGCGATGCGCGCGAGCGCTTCACCGCCGCTATGGACGAGGCCGATGTCGATGGCGATGTGGATATCGCCCAGGCGGATGACCTGCGCGATGCCGTGGACGTCGCCCGTTCGCTGTCGAGCCGTGGTGACGTGATCTTACTTTCTCCTGCCTGCTCTTCGTTCGATGAGTTCTCGGGCTATGAGGAGCGCGGCCGCGTGTTTAAGGACTATGTGGCCCAGCTTGCCGCTGCGGCGAAATCGCAAATGGAATAGGGGTTGCCGGTGAGAGAGGAGAGCCCCCGACAAGGTATGAGGAGGCCCGACTCGGACCGTGCTTCCTCGCGGCGCAGCACACCGCGTTCCGGTCGCGGCGGGCAGTCGTTTAGCGAACGCTATATTGCCGGCGTTCCCGCCCGTATCATGCGCCCCCGTTTGATATTCATGGCCTGCTTGTTTACCTTGGTATGCTTTGGCCTGCTGATGGTGTACTCGGCGTCTTCGGTCGAGGCGCTGCACGAGAATGGCTCGGCGACGTTTTTTCTGGGTCGACAGGCCGCGTTTGCCGTGGTCGGTGTTCTGGCGCTGATTGCCATCGTGCGCGTTTTGCCGGACAGCTGGTTTGGGGAGGATGTGCTCAGGATCTTCCTCATAGGCATGATAGGGCTACTGTTTCTGGTGTTCTTGGTGGGCAGCGGCAGCCGTGGCGCCACGCGCTGGCTCAACATCGCCGGCATTCAGTTCCAGCCTTCCGAGTTTTTAAAGCCATTTGCCATTGCGTATTCGGCCATCATGCTTGATCGCTTTTTTTCGCCCGGTGGCAACATCAACGAATTCCTTCGCAAGATGGGCATCTACCTGGGCATTTCACTCTTTCTGATCTTTATCCAGCCCGATTTCGGTACTGTCCTGATCATCCTGTTGACCCTCATGTGCATGGCGTTGTTTGCGGGTCTCGACCCCAGATTTATCATCGGCGTGCTAATCTTCGGCATTCTCGTGATCGTGATTGCGCTTGTCGCAGAGCCGTACCGAATGGTGCGTATTCAGGTTGCCTTGAACCCTTGGGCCGACGAGTATGGTGACGGCTATCAGGCCACGCTTGCCATCATGGCCTTTGCCTCGGGCGGTCTGTTCGGCCGTGGCATCGGCAACTCAACCATGAAGTACTCGTATCTGCCCGAGGCGCACAATGACTACATCCTGGCCATCATTGGCGAGGAAGTCGGTTTTGTCGGAACCGTGCTGTTCTTCTTGGTGTTTGCGATGCTGATCTACTCGGCGTTTCGCATTGCCGAGCAGGCGACCGATCGTCGGGGCGCGCTTATGGCGTCTGGCTCCGCGGTCATTCTCGCGGTGCAGTTTTTGATTAACGCGCTGGGTATCCTCAACGTGTTTCCCATGACGGGCAAACCGTTGCCGTTTATTAGCTACGGCGGTTCGTCGATTATTGTGTCGCTTATGCTTGCCGGGTTGATCCTGCGCGTTTCGTACGAGAGCGCCCGCCGCGATGAGTATGACCGCCGCCGTGAGAGCTTTGCCGTTATGGATGAGAGCACCGCCGGCGTGCCCCACGTGCGCGGCGAGCGATCTTCGCGTAACGGTTTTACCGTCCTGGATGGCTCTGCAACCGAGCCGGCAGCCCGCCCGCGTCAGCGAACGGCGCCGCAAGGTCGTCCTCAGCGCCCCAGCCCTCGCAACGCGGGCGGCGGATATAATCGAATCGATTTGAACTCGGACCCGTCGGCGCGTCTGCGCACCGACGACCAGGGACCGCGTGTACGAAGGGACTACCATGACCGATAAGATGACCGTTGCTATTGCAGCCGGCGGCACGGCAGGACACATCAACCCCGCGCTCGCCTTGGCCGAAGAGCTGCGTGATCGTGGCCACCACGTTGTGTTCGTGGGCCAGTCGCGCAAGCTCGAGGGTCGTCTGGTCCCCGAGGCTGGGTTTGATTTTGTGCCCATTACAGTCACGGGCTTCGACCGCTCCCGCCCTTGGACGGCGCTGACCTCGCTGTGGCGTGTCAACAAGGCCAAGCGTGCTCTCGCCAGTCATTTCTCAAAGGTCGGCAAGCCCGACGCTGCCATCGGTTTTGGTGCCTATGTCGAGGTTCCGCTGCTGGGGTGGTGCAAGGGCGCGGGCGTTCCGTATCTGCTGCATGAGCAGAACTCTGTTCCGGGCCTGGCCAACAAGATGATGAACTCCCACGCCGCCCGCGTGTGCATCTCGGTGCCGGCAGCGCGTTCGGTCTTTGAGCGCGAAGGTGACCCTGGCCACGTGCTCATGACCGGCAACCCCGTACGTCGCTCGGTAATCGAGGGCGATCGCGCTCGCGGCCGCAAAGCACTTGGCGTTCCCGAGGACGCTACGCTGCTGCTCGTCTTTGGCGGTTCACTTGGCGCCCAGCACCTCAACGAGCGCGTGGTTTCGCTCAAAAACGAGCTGCTTTCGCGCAAGAACCTCTATGTGTTGCATTCGACGGGTGCCGACGGCTTTGAGGAGACCGAGCGCGCTTTGGCGCTGACGCCCGAGGAGGCGAAGCGTTACCGCGTCCGGCCTTACATCGACAACATGGGCGATATGCTGGCTGCTGCCGATTTGGCACTCTCGCGTTCGGGTGCATCGAGCGTGGCCGAGATCGCTGCGCTCGCCGTGCCCTCGGTGCTCGTGCCGTATCCGCATGCGACGGCCGACCACCAAACTACCAATGCCCGGTATCTGGTCGACGCCGGGGCCGGCGTGCTCTGCGCCGATGCCGATATCGACGGTTCTGCGTTTGCCGATGAACTGCTGCACCTGGTCGATGACGCGGCGGCGCGCGACGCCATACGTCAGGCGGCGCGTGGTCTGGCTCAGGATAGGGCCGCCACTCTTCTGGCGGATGCGGTAGAGGGTTTGCGTTAGTTAGACGGGATATCGTCGGTCGCCCTCGCGCTGATGCGGTAGGTGCGGTACAGTTAACGGGTTACAGGCAGTGTTTACGCAAGGAGTACACGAGCACATGGCTGATTCCCAGACTGCAACCTCCGCGCCCGAGTTTAAGAGCGCCCACTTTATCGGTATCGGCGGCGCCGGCATGAGCGGCATCGCCCTCGTTCTGCACGAGCGCGGTTATGCCGTTACCGGCTCCGATCTTAAGACGTCACGCTATATCCGCCAGCTTACCCGCGCTGGTGTGAAGGTGCATGTGGGCCATGAGGCCGCCACGATCGACGAGGTCAAGCCCGACGTGGTTGTTGTCTCCACCGCTATTCCGGAGTCCAACCCTGAGCTCGTGCGCGCTCGCGAGCTGGGCATTCCCGTGTGGCCCCGTGCCAAGATGCTCTCTGCCTTGGGCCACGGCTACACTACCGTCGCTGTTGCCGGCACGCACGGCAAGACCACCACGTCTTCGATGTGCGCCACCATGCTCGACCGCATGGGTCTGGATCCGAGCTTCCTGATCGGTGGCATCGTTGAGGGCTATGACACGAACGGCAAGAACGGCTCGGGCGACTACTTTGTCGCCGAGGCCGACGAGTCCGACAGTTCCTTTCTGTTCCTGAACCCCAACGTAGTCATTGTGACCAACGTCGAGGCCGACCACCTCGATCACTACTCGGGTATCGAGGAGATCGAGGCGACTTTCGCCAAATTCATGAGCCTGGTGGGCGAGGACGGCACCGTCATCGTCTGCGGTGAGGACCCGCATCTGGTCGAGCTCGCCAAGTCGACGGGCCGTCACGTGCTTTCCTACGGCTTTGCCGAGAGCAACGACATCGTCTGCATGCACCCGGATGTCAAGGGCATCCAGAGTGACTTTATCGTTCGCTTTGAGGACGGCACTGAGCATGCTGTGGAGATCAAGAGCAATCCCGGTCGCCACAACATGCTCAACGCCACGGCGGTGCTCACCGTCGCCCATGTCCTGGGCCTTGACATCGACGCCGCCGCCAAGGCGCTCTCGAGCTTTGAGGGCGTCCGCCGTCGCTTTACCCACGTGGGCGATATCGATGGCATCACCGTGGTCGATGATTACGGCCATCACCCCACCGAGATCAAGGCGACGCTTGCTGCCGCTTCGTCGCTGGGCTACAAGCACGTCGACGTTGTGTTCCAGCCGCACCGCTATTCGCGCCTGCAGGCCCTGTGCGACGACTTTGCCGATGCATTTGCCAATGCCGATAAACTGCTGCTGATTGATGTGTTCTCGGCTGGCGAGATGCCCATTCCGGGTGTCACCTCTAAGATGCTCGCCGATACCGTGCGCGCCAAGCATCCTGGCAAGGAGGTCGTGTACTGTTCCAGCCGTCTTGAGCTCAATCAGGAGCTCGAGCAGATGGTGGGCGAGGGCGACCTGCTGCTCACTATGGGTGCCGGTGACGTTACGACCGTCGGTCCCGAGTTCATTGAGTATCTGACTGCCAAGAAAGACGCTTAAGTCTAATGGGTCTGTTTAACGCCGTCATGGCGCTCTCGGGCATGATCGACACGGATGTGATCGAGGACGAGCGCCTTGCGCGTCATACGAGCTATCGTATCGGCGGCAAGGCCGACCTCTTTGTGACGTGCCATAGCTATCATGCCCTTCGCCGCGCCGTGGCGGTGCTCGATCGCGAGCAGGTGCCGTGGGTCATCATCGGCAAGGGCTCCAATCTGCTGGTTGCCGATGGCGGTTATCGCGGCGCCGTCATTTCGCTCGGACGTGAGTTTCAGCGCACGGTTGTTGCCGATGACGGTTGTACGCTGACGGTCGGTGCGGGCGTGATGTTCGCGCGCCTGGTCAACGATGCCCTGTCGCGTAGCCTCTCGGGCCTTGAGTTTGCCGTTGGCATCCCTGGTTCGGTCGGCGGTGCGATATCTATGAATGCCGGCACACGGACCGAGTGGATTGGCCCGCTGGTTGAGGATGTCGTAACGTTTGACCCGGCATCCGGTATCAAGCATTATGCGGGGTCCGAGATCACTTGGGGCTACCGCGAATGTAGCCTTCCCCGCAATGAGATCATCCTCGAGTGCGTGCTCAAGCTTAAACCGGCGCCCAAGGCCGACATTCGCGAGCGCATGGAACGGTACCTGACGAGGCGCAAGCGTACGCAGCCCATGGGTCGCGCATCCTGCGGGTCGGTCTTTCGTAACCCGCCCGATGCGAGTGTGGGCAAGCTTATCGAGGATTGTGGATTAAAGGGTTTTTCGATTG
>USEK01000053.1 GCA_900553705.1 uncultured Collinsella sp. | reverse complement strand
GTGGAGGAAGAAGCGGAGGAGCCGCCGCAGCCGGTCAGCACAGCGGCAGACAGGATGGCGCAGACAGCCAGAGATGCGATTTTTGTGCGGTTTATCATAAATTGTTCCTTCTTTTGTTGAAATCATTCGTTCGGCTGCGGGTGTGTATGCGAACACCGGGCAGAACAGTATTATCTTACCATATCGGGGGGCAAAATGCAACGCGCAGGCACCCTTTTGCCGGCGGGTTTTACACATTCTTAACCTGTGACGGACTGCCCGGCGGCCAGCTTCTGCAAGTGCCTTTATATTGTAGTCTTTTAATTCGCGATGCAGGTTCTTTTCAGCCTGTTCCTCACTGATAAAAGAAATACCATAACGAAGGCTGACTGTTGTAGTGCCATCGGCAAAACGCCACGCCGCACATCATGCAGCGGCTCGCCTGTGCACGGCGCGCGTCGTCGTCGAGCTCCACGTACAGCGGATCGAAATCGCGGCTGCGCTCCTCCACGGGGCGAAGCTCGTGGGTCACGCGATCGATATCAAGAAAAGCACCGGGCTTACCCATGGCACTTACGCCTCCTTCTTGGTCGAAGCAACAGAGCTGGCAGCCACGGACACAGCGCCCGCAGCACCGCCCGCGACATCAAAGCGAGCGACATCCGCGGCACTCGCGCGACCGGTCACAATGTCAAACGCCAGCTCCTCGGCCTGCGCATGCGTCTTGCCGATAGCCTCGCCCGCGGCGACAATCGCCAGCACGCGCTCGTACTCGGTCGGAATGACCTTCACAAAGTGCCTGCTCATCGTCTCAAAGCTGTAGAGCAGCTTAATGCCGCGCGGGCTCTGCGTCGCGTCCACGTGCTCCTGGATGAGTTCGCGAATCTGCGCCAGCTCGCCGGCCGTCGGGGCCTTGAGCTCAACGCTCTCGTGGTTCACACGGGCATCGAGCGTGCCGTACTGGTCAAAGACATAGGCCACACCGCCCGTCATACCGGCGGCAAAATTCTGCCCGACCTCACCCAGGATGAGCGCCAGACCGCCCGTCATGTACTCGCAGCCATGGTTGCCGCAGCCCTCGACCACCACGGTGGCGCCGGAGTTGCGCACGCCAAAGCGCTGGCCGGCCAGACCGTTAATGAAGCCACGGCCGCTCGTGGCGCCAAAGAACGCAACGTTGCCCACGATGATGTTCTCGTCGAACTTGTAGGTCGCATGCGGGTTGGGGCGCACCGACACCTCGCCGCCCGAAAGGCCCTTGCCAAAGTAGTCGTTGGCGTCGCCGCACACGTTGAGCGTAATGCCGCGCGGCAGGAAGGCGCCAAAGCTCTGACCGGCCGAACCATCGCAATCGATGGTAATGGAGCCGGCGGGCAGGCCCTCGGGATGCGCCTTGGTCACCGCGTTTCCCAGGATGGTGCCCACGCAACGGTTGACGTTGGCGATATCGGCGCGGAAGCGAATCGGACGCAGGTGCGCACGGGCATCGGCCGTATAGGGCACAAACAACGTGGAGTCGAGCGTCTTGTCGAGCTCGCTGTCCGCGGCCATCTGCGGCAGGAAGTGGCGACCGTCGGCACCCGGGATATGGGCACCGAACTCGCAGGTCGCGCTCGCCAGCACGGGCGACAGATCGAGCAGGTTGGCCTTACGGTTGCCCGGGACCTCGATCTGACGCAAGCACTCGGGATGGCCGACCATCTCGTCGACGGTGCGGAAGCCCAGGCTCGCCATGACCTCGCGCAGCTGCTCGGCAACAAAGAGCATAAAGTGCTCGACGTGCTCGGGCTTGCCGCGGAAGCCACGGCGCAGGCGGCAGTTTTGCGTAGCGATGCCGGCCGGGCAGGTATCCTGCTGGCAGTCGCGCTGCATGAGGCAGCCCATGGAGATGAGCGGCATGGTCGCGAAGCCAAACTCCTCGGCGCCCAGCAAGCAGGCGACGGCGACGTCGATGCCGTCCATGAGCTTGCCGTCGGCCTCGAGCACCACGCGCGAGCGCAGGCCATTTTGCAGCAGTGTCTGCTGGGCTTCGGCAAGGCCAAGCTCCAGCGGCAGGCCGGCGTGCCAAATGGAATCACGTGCAGCGGCACCCGAGCCGCCATTGTGGCCGCTGATCAAGATCTTGTCGGCAGCACCCTTGGCCACACCGGTGGCGATGGTGCCGACGCCGGCCTCGCTGACCAGCTTGACCGACACGCGCGCGCCGGGGTTAGCGTTCTTAAGATCGAAGATCAGCTCTGCCAGGTCCTCGATGGAGTAGATGTCGTGGTGCGGCGGAGGCGAGATCAGGCCGATGCCGGGCGTGGACTGACGGACCTCGGCGATCCAGGGATAGACCTTCTTGCCGGGCAGGTGGCCGCCCTCGCCGGGCTTGGCGCCCTGGGCCATCTTAATCTGAATCTCGAAGGCACTGCAAAGGTAGCGGCTCGTCACGCCGAAGCGCGCACTTGCCACCTGCTTGATCGCGGAGTTCTTGGAGTCACCGTTGGCCAGCGGGGTCTCACGACGCGGGTCCTCGCCGCCCTCGCCCGAGTTGGAACGGCCATGCAGGCGGTTCATGGCGATAGCCATGCACTCGTGCGCCTCTTTGCTGATGGAGCCATACGACATGGCGCCGGTGTTAAAGCGGCGGACGATGTTGAACGCAGGCTCCACCTCGTCGAGCGCCACCGGAGTGCGGCCGCTGGCATCAAAGTCGAGCAAGTCGCGCAGGCGCACGGCACGGCCGGTGCGGTGCAGGCGGTCGCTGTACTCCTTAAAGGTGTCGTAGCTGTCCTCACGGCAGGCGGTCTGCAGCAAGTAGACAGTCTGCGGATCGATCAGGTGATCCTCGCCGCCGAGCGGGCGCCACTTGGTCAGGCCCAGTGTGGGCAGCTGATCGGGAGCTGGACTCTTAAGGATGGCGAGCGCGGCGTCGTAGCGCTCGTTTTGCTCGCGCTCAACGTCCTCGACACCCATACCGCCCACACGGCTCACCGTGCCGGCGAAGTACGCGTTGACGAACTCCGGCGTAAAGCCCACGGCCTCGAAGATCTGCGCCGAATGGTAGCTCTGCACCGTAGAGATGCCCATCTTGGACATGATGGAGACGATGCCGGCGGTCGCAGCCTTGTTGTAGTTGGCGATACCCTGCTCGGCCGTCACGTCCAAATCGCCGCATGCCGCCAGATCGCGGATGCACGCATGTGCGTTGTACGGATAGATGCCGCTCGCGGAGTAGCCCACCAGTGCCGCAAAGTCATGCGGGGACACGGCGTCGCCGCACTCCACCACGATATCGGCAAAGGTACGCACGCCGGCGCGGATCAGGTGATTGTGCACGCAGCCCACGGCGAGCAGCGACGACACGGGCACCTCGCCCGCAGCGGCACGATCGCTCAACACCACGATGTTCACGCCGTCGCGGACCGCAGCCTCAACGTCCTCGGCAAGCTGCTTGAGCGCAGCCTGCAGCGCGCCCTCGCCGGCATCGCGGCGGTAGACGGCACGGAAGCGACGAGTCTTAAAGCCCACGCGGTCGATGGCGCAGATACGCTCGAACTCCTCCTCGTTGAGCAACGGGCGCTCCAGGCGCACCAGCTGGCAGGCCGTACGGGAGTCCTCGAGCAGGTTGCCGTGGTTGCCCAGGTAGAGCGTGGTCGAAGTCACCATGTGCTCGCGCAGGGCATCGATGGGCGGGTTCGTGACCTGGGCGAACAGCTGATAGAAGTAGTCAAAGAACGAACGCGTCTTCTTGGACAGGCAGGCCAGCGGCGCATCGATGCCCATCGAGGCGAGCGGGGCCTTGCCCTGCTGGGCCATGGGACGCACGACCTCGTCGACGTCATCCCAGTGGTAGCCGAGCTTGGCCATACGCACGGCGGCGGGCACCTCGGCGTCCTCGGCGGGCGTTGCCGCAACGGGCTCATCAAGCGCGGCAACGGTCAGCGTCTCCTCGGCAATCCAATCACGGTAGGGCTTTTCCTTGGCATAGCGGGCGCGCAGCTCGTCGTTGTAGATCACGCGGCCGCGGGCAAAGTCGACCTCGAGCATCTGGCCCGGCCCCAGACAGCCGCTCGTCAGGATGTTCTCGGGGCTCACCTCGATGGTGCCCACCTCGCTTGCCAGCATAAAGCGACCGTCGCGCGTCACATAGTAGCGGGCGGGACGCAGGCCGTTACGGTCGAGAGCAGCACCCAGGGTGCGGCCGTCGGTAAAGGCGATGGCGGCCGGGCCGTCCCACGGCTCCATGAGCATTGACTGGTAGGCGTCGTAGGCGCGGCGCTCCTCGCTCAGATTGTCGTTGTGGTCCCACGGCTCGGGCAGCAGCATGGACGCGGCACGTGTAAGCGGGCGACCGTTCATGACCAAAAACTCGAGCACATTGTCCAGAATCGCGGAGTCGGAACCCTCGCGGTTGATGATGGGCATCACGCGCTCAAGATCGTGCTGCAGCACGGGGCTGTACAGGTTGGGTTCGCGGGCGCGAATCCAGTTGACGTTACCCTTGAGGGTGTTGATCTCGCCGTTGTGGATGATAAAGCGGTTGGGGTGCGCGCGCTCCCAACTGGGCGTGGTGTTGGTGGAGTAGCGCGAGTGGACGAGCGCCACGGCCGTCTTGACGGCGGCGTCGTTGAGGTCGATGAAGAAGCGACGCATCTGCGTGGCGACCAGCATGCCCTTGTACACGATGGTGCGCGAGCTCATGGAGCACACATAGAAGATCTTGTCGCGCAGGGCAAACTCGGCGTCGGCCTTCTTCTCGATGGTGCGGCGGCACACGTACAGGCGACGCTCGAAGGCATCGCCGGCGGGCGTGTCGTCCGGACGGCCCAGGAAGGCCTGCAGGATAGTAGGCATGCAGGCGCGGGCCGTCTCGCCCAGATCGTGCGGGTCGACCGGCACCTCGCGCCAAAAGAGCAGCGGCACGCCGGCCTCGGCACAGCCTTCCTCAAACACGCGGCGGGCATCCTCTACGCCCTTGTCGTCCTGCGGAAAGAACAGCATGGCCACGCCATAGTCGCCCTCTGCCGGCAGAATCTGGCCGCACTTTTGAGCCTCTTTACGGAAAAAGTGATGCGGAACCTGGAACAGGATGCCAGCGCCGTCGCCGGTGTTCTTCTCGAGTCCGGTGCCGCCGCGGTGCTCCAAGTTGACCAGAATGGACAGCGCATCGTCCAGGATCTGGTGATGGCGCTCGCCGTTGATATCGGCAAGCGCGCCGATGCCACATGCATCGTGGTCGAATTCGGGGCGATAAAGGCCCTGCTGCTGAGCGGAATCTGCCTGCATCGCGATCCTCCCCTAGATATTTAGACAGTCAGTTGAATAGGCATACTAGGAGCATCGCCGGCCCGTTGTGTTTCCCGCCCGTTTCGAAACAATCGCGTAACGCGCATCCTACGAGTGGACACCGCCGACCTCAAGGGCGACAACATAGGCCCCAAGTTCGGCCTGTAAGCTCACTGCTTCAAACATCTCAATCTGTAACAGTAAGACCCAATTTCGACGACTAACTGTTACAGATTGAGATGTTTTCGAGAGACGGTTCCGAATGTCTCAATCTGTAACACGAAGGGTCAGTTTTGGCGGTCAGCTGTTACAGATCGAGATTTTCCATAGGACCATTTCTTCCTGTCTTGATCTGTAACACCTAGACCCAATTTCCATCCCCAGTTGTTACAGATCAAGACATTTCGGCAACCCCCTTTCCCCACCCCATTCAAATACAACTATTTTGTTAGTCATAGTTAACTTTTGAGCCTAAAACGGGTATCCTTTGCGGCGTCAAACAAACGGCACACAGGAGCGCACCATGCTCAACCATCTCAAACAACACTTTGGTTCCCGGCGCACCGGTGGTCACGGAGGCCTAGACATTGCGCGGCATATCGGCCCCGGGTTGCTCGTGACCGTCGGCTTTATCGACCCGGGCAACTGGGCCTCCAACATGGCCGCCGGCTCGCAGTTTGGCTACGCGCTGCTGTGGATCGTCACGCTGTCCACGATCATGCTCATCGTGCTGCAGCACAACGCGGCGCACTTGGGCATCGCCACGGGCACCTGTCTTGCCGAGGCCACGACACGCTACCTCCCCCGCATCGTGGGACGCGCAGTACTCGCCAGCGCCTATCTCGCGACCATCGCCACCGCCATGGCCGAAGTCCTGGGTGGCGCGATTGCCCTTCAAATGCTCTTTGGGCTGCCCGTGCGCGCGGGCTGCGTCATCGTGGCGGCAGTATCGATGGCGATGCTCATGACGAGCTCCTACAAGCGCGCCGAGCGATGGATCATCGCCTTCGTAGGCGTGGTAGGACTCTCGCTTTTGGCTGAGCTTACGCTGGTCAAGGTCGACTGGCCGCAGGCCGCCGCAAGCTGGATCACACCCAGTATGCCCACCGGCTCGGCCGCGATTATCGTAAGTGTCCTAGGCGCGGTCGTTATGCCCCACAACCTCTTCCTGCACTCCGAGGTCATCCAATCCATGCACTTCGAAGGCCAAGGCGAGCAGGTTATCGAAGAGCGTCTGCGCTATGAGCTCTTCGACACGCTCTTTTCGATGGGCGTGGGCTGGGCAATCAACTCGGCCATGGTCATCCTGGCCGCAACGACCTTCTTTGCGCACGGCATTGTCGTAGACGACCTCGCCGTCGCAGCGGACACGCTCTCCCCCATTCTGGGCCCAGCAAGCTCGACAATCTTTGCGGTGGCGCTGCTGTTTGCGGGCCTCTCGAGTAGTGTGACGGCAGGCATGGCGGCAGGCACCATCACCGCGGGCATGTTCGACGAGGAATACGACATCCACGACCGGCACTCATCGATTGGAGTGGCGGTCTGTTTCGTCGGCGCAGTGGCGGCGTGCCTGATCGTCCCGAATCCTTTTGAGGGTCTCATCTGGAGTCAGGCGCTGTTGTCGCTTCAGTTGCCGATTACGGTCTTTGTGCTCATACGACTCACCAGTTCGCCCCGCGTTATGGGCAAATACGCCAACTCGCGCCCGCTCAACGCGCTGCTCGTAGGGATCGGCGTCATCGTGACGATTCTCGATGTCGTGTTGTTGACAGGGATGTAACGAGGCCGCATGTCCACCCAGTCAAACGTCTCGATCTGTAACATCTAAACCCGCTTTTGATGTCTAGATGTTACAGATCGAGATCATTCCGAGGGACAGCTCCGTTTGTCTCAATCTGTAACACGTAGACCCCGTTTTCACTGCTAGATGTTACAGATTAAGACAAACGGTCGGCCGGACTCACGACAGACAGGATCAGCTAACAGCAGCCGTGATCCCTTGGGGGCGGAAGAAAAGGGCCCCGGCCGAGAATTCGACCGGGGCCCTTGGACAGAGCTCTGTATGGCTAATCGCCGTGTGTCTACGAGTTACTCCTCGACGAGCTCAAACTCATCGGGGCCGACGCCGCAGACCGGGCATACGTAATCCTCGGGCAGCTCGGGCGTGTCGACCTCAACCTCGTAACCGCAAACGGTGCACACAAACTTATACGTCTTCTTCTCCTCAGCCATGATGTTCTCCTCTCGAACGCGACTGGTGATGTACTTCGTTTATTAGTATAGATTCTCAATAATATAATGCAAGTATTTTTAGAACATTTCTAGCCTTGATGCGACGAAGCCTTGGGCGGCGTCTTGCCCTTCAAGACCTTGTGATAGTAGTCATAGGTCAGCGGGGCCTCGCCGCTCAAGCGCTCGGCGTCCTCCACCTCGCCGATAAAGAGCAGGTGCGTGCCCACATCCACGGTATCAATCAGACGGCAGCTAAACAGCGCCGCCGCGTGCTCGGGCACATAGGGCATGCCCAGAGTGGTCTCGTGGGTCTCGTACTTGGCAAACTTGTCGTAATCGCTGCTGGTGCGGAAGCCAAAATTGCCGATATAGAGCATGTCGGCGGTCTGATCGATCACGGTCAGCGCAAAGGCCTTAGCCGATACGATTACGCCAGACGTGACATTTTCCTTGTTCACGGCAATCGAGATGCGCGGCGGGGCGGACGTCACCTGCACCGCTGTGTTGATAACGCAGCCGGCACGCAGCCCGTCTGCCGCGGAGCTCACCACGTACAGGCCGCTCGGCATGGTAAAGAACGCAGTTTTGTCCATAACGATCACTCCCCTAGCTCGGGTTGGAACCTCATGGATGTATGTACCCACAAAAAAGGCGGCACCCATAACGGACGCCGCCTTTGAGACATATGTGTCAGAACAGTAAGAAAGATGAGACGTCCGCAGTTGCGGTGAAATAGGGACTGAATAGCCCCTCAAACAGGCAAAACAGTCCGTATTCCACCGCAACTTATACAGAGTGTCTAGCGGTTGCGCTCTTTGAGGGCGCGGTCGATCTCGCGTTGGACATCACGCTTGGCCATGTCCTCGCGCTTGTCGTAGAGCTTCTTGCCGCGACCCAGACCCAGCAGCAGCTTTACGCGGCCGTCGGTATTAAAGTAGAGCTCCAACGGAACCAGCGCATAACCACGGTTGCGAAGTTTGCCGTCAAGAAAGTCGATCTCCTTGCGGTGCAGCAGCAGACCTGTCTCTTATAC
>USEK01000052.1 GCA_900553705.1 uncultured Collinsella sp. | reverse complement strand
ACGAGATTCCTCTACGTCTCGTGGGCTCGGAGATGTGTATAAGAGACAGCTCGAGGATAGAACGACCGCGATAGCGAACGTCGCCGCCCTCGATCTTTCCCGGAGGCATCGAGATGAGGCCCATGATGGTCATGGCGGTCACGGACTTACCGGAGCCGGACTCACCGACGACACCCAGGGTCTCGCCGCGATCGAGCGTGTAGGACACACCGTCGACAGCGCGAACGACACCATCCTCGGTATGGAAATACATCTTAAGGTCATCGACCTCGAGCAGATGCTGGCCCTCGGGAACCGGCTGGTCCTTCAGGTCCACATAGTTCTTGTTCTTCTTCATCCTTATGCGTCCTTCATCTTGACGTCGAGGGCGTCGCGCAGACCGTCACCCAGCAGGGTGAAGGCGAGCACCGTCGAGAGAATTGCCAGACCGGGCATGATCATCATCCAGGGAGCAGTCAGAAGATACTGCTGACCGTCCTGAATCATGGAGCCCCACGAAGGCGTAGGCGGAATAACGCCCATGCCGAGGAAGGACAGAGCGGACTCGGTCAGAATGGCGCCGCCAATGTTCATGGTCGCGTAGACCACGATGGAGGCGACGGAGTTCGGGAAGATGTGACGCACTACGATACGAGCATCAGATGCACCCATCGCGCGCGCAGCGTCAACATAGTCGTTTTCTTTGACCGTCAAGATTGCAGAGCGGAAGACGCGCGCAATCGAAGGCCAGCCGAGAATACCGATGGCGATAAAGACGTTCTGAAGACCACGGCCGATAACGGCGATCATGGCGACAACGAACAGCACGTACGGGAACGCCAGGAAGATGTCCGCACAGCGCATGATGATCGTATCCCAGATCCCGCCGTAGAAACCGGCCAGAGCACCCATGACCAGACCGATCACCGTGGAGATCGCGGTGGCCATAATGCCGACGGACAGCGAAACGCGTGCACCGTAGATAACGCGGACGAGAATGTCGCGACCAAGGGCGTCGGTGCCAAACGGGTGCTCTGCACACGGAGCCAACAGCGACGTCTCGGCCATGGTGGTCGAGTCGGAAGCCGTCGGCGAACCGAGCCAGGGCTTAGCCCACAGATCTGCGGTCAGGGCAACCAAAACGACGATGATGATCCAGCAGACACCGATAACGGCGAGCTTGTTCTTGCGAAGACGCTTAAAAGCGTCACCCCACAGCGTGCGGGACTTGGCGGGAGCAGATGCGGCCTTGGTGGCGGTAGCCTGCTCCTGAGACTGAGAATCAGTTTCCTGCATGAGACGTACCTCCCTTAGGCCTTATCCGACGGACCGCCAAGGCGGATGCGCGGGTCGAGGAATGCATAGCTAATGTCGACGAGCAGGTTAATCACCATGACGACGACGACGATGAGCGTAACGCCGCCCATAACGATGGGCCAGTCACGCATGCTAATGGCGCGATAGACCTCATAGCCGATACCGGGCCAGTTAAAGACCGTCTCGGTCAGGATGGCGCCCGAAAGCATGCCACCAAAGTCGACACCAATATAGGTAACGACGGGGATGAGTGCATTCTTAAGCGCATGCTTGACGATGATCGCGCGATTGGAGAGACCCTTGGCCTTTGCCGTACGGATGTAATCCTGGTTCATGACGTCAAGCAGCTGCGAGCGCATAATGCGGGCGGCATAAGCGGTCGAAACCGAAGCCAGCGTAATGGTCGGAAGCACATAGTGCATCCAATCCTGATACTGAGAGCTGGCACCGCCGGCACCCGAGATCGGCATGGAGATTGCACCGCCCGTAGCGTCCTTGAGGATGACGCCAAAGAACAGCTGCAGCAACATACCGAGCCAGAAGGCCGGGACCGCAACGAGGATCGACGTGGTGAGCGTTACCAAAATATCCCAGAAGGAATAACGCTTTACCGCCGAAATGATACCCGCACCGATACCCATGATTGCCTCGAGCACGATGGCGCACGCGGCAAGTTTGACCGTATACGGATACTTCTGGGCAAAAATTTCCGTAACCGGCAGCTTGCGCTGATACGAATTGCCCAGATCGCCATGAAGCAGGCCGTTCATGTAATACAAGTAACGGTCCACGAGCGACGTTTGAACGGGGTCGCCGTTCTCGTCAAGGATCGCGTTGCCGTCCTCGTCCGACTGGACCAGGTGATAGCGGACGCGAAGCTGAAGCTCCACCTCGGGGGACAGAGCCTTGTCTCCACCGATCAGCTTGATCGGATCTCCCGGCACGATATTCTGAAGGGCGAACAGAATCAGCGTAACGCCCAAAAATACCGGGATGAACTGAAGCACACGTTTAACGATGTACTTACCCATACCACTCCCCTATCTAGGGATTAACCTAAATGGGATGCCGATCGCCAGACCGGCATCCCAAAATTACCATCAGCCAGTTTACCCCAGGTTAGGGAGAACTGTATGTTTCCCATGAGGTCTACGTAAATACTTGACCCTCACGGAAGCTGCAAACTCTTAGGCGAGCTCAGCGGTACCCAGCTCAGCGTGCTTCTGCGGATCGACATAGAGGTGCTTGATGCGATCGGAGCCGACGATGGTGTGCGTGTAGAACATCACCGGGATGACCGGGCAGTCAGCAGCGACCATAGCGTCGGCCTCCTGCATCTTAGCAACGCGCTCTTCGTCGTCAACCGTGGTGCGAGCCTCGTTGACCTTGGCGTCGAACTCGGGGTTGTTGTAACCGGAGCGGTTGTCGCCACCGAGGGAGTCGGAGTGGAACAGCGGATACAGGAAGTTGTCCATAATCGGGTAGTCGGCAATCCAACCCAGACGACCGAACTGATAGTTAAAGTTCTGGTACTGCTCGAGCAAGGCAGACCACTCAGGGGTATCGGAGACAGCGGTAACGCCAACCTTGGCGAGGTCACCGATGATGGACTCCATGATCTCCTTGTGGCCACCATCCTGGTTGTAGGAAAGGGTCACGTTAATGCCACGATCGCCGTTAGCGCCAGCGGGAGCAACCTTGTCCAGGTACTCGTTAGCCTTGTCGACGTCGTAGGCGCAGAACTCCCATGCGCCCTCCTTGTAGCCATCGATGCCCGGAGGAACAATGCCGTCGGCGGGGGTACGGGTACCCTTGAAGATAGTCTTGCAGATGGCCTCACGGTTGATGGCCAGGGAGATACCCCTGCGCAGGTCGGCGTTGTTGAACGGCTCGGCCGTGTTGTTGCAGGTCAGGTAGTAGGTGGAAGGCTCGGAGCCGAGCAGCATGCGCTCGCCGTCACCCATGGTGTAGCCGTCCTTGGACACGCCGCGATCCTTCTTGGCGGCGTCGATCTGAGCAACGGGAACGTCGCAGACATCGAGGTTACCGGCCTGGAACTCCTTGTAAGCGGTCTCCATGTCCTTGATGACCTGGAAGTGGATGCCATCGATCTTGGCCTTGTCGCCATAGTAATCGTCGAACTTCTTGAGGTTGATCTCCTGACCATCCTCCCACTTGCCGTCCATCATGAACGGGCCGTTACCGACCGGTGCAAGGTAGAAGCTCTTGGCATCGGACTCGGCGCACTCGGGAACCGGGGCCAGAGCCGGGTGAGAGGCGACGAAGGGGAAGTCGGCGTAAGCGGAAGACAGCTTGACGACGAGGGTCTCATCGTCGGGGCAGGTAACACCGCTGAGTTCAGTAGCGTTACCGGCAAGCAGATCGTCATAGCCCTCGACCATGGAAAGGTGATAGGAGACCTCGGAAGGGCCATACTCGGTAGCGATGGCCGACTTGGTGTTGACCAGACGCTCCCAACCGAGCTTGAAGGACTTGGAGGTAACGTCGTCACCGTTGTGGAACTTGGCCTTCTTGATCTTGAAGGTAAACTCGGTGGCGTCGTCGTTGGCCTCAAAGGACTCGCAAGCCAGCGGAACGATCTCGCCCTTCTCGGCGTCATAAGAGGTCAGAGCGTCAAAGAGCTGGTACTCGACCTGAGTGCCCTGATCCTCCTGGACATTGTAGGGGTCGATGCAGACCGGGTTGTTGATGTAGAAGTTCAGCGTCGAACCGGACTCAGAACCGGAAGCGTCGCCGCCCTTCTTGCCGCATGCGGCAAGAAAAGCCATGGAGCTCGCAGCGAGGGTGCCGCCAACAAAGGCGCGACGACCCATAACGGGCTGGTGGAACATAGAATCAGCCATGCCATCCTCCTTATGAGATAGGACAAAGAAATGTTCAGTCGGACATATGTCGAGACAATCCGATCCGAACCATCAAAACGCCGCCCGCTGCTATGGCTGGTTATGCACAACGGACCAACGTTTTGCAATACAGTAGCGCATTTTATGCACGATTTGGGGCTAATTCCGGTTAACGGTCGAGAATTTCTTTAGTTGGGCGAAGTATGTGGGGATATTTTGACTCTGTTACAAATATGTAAACAAAAAGGGTCCCGCACCTGCGAGACCCATTGCAAACGTATATACGCCGATGCTTAGTAGCCGACGATGCCCTGCGGGAAGAAGAACATGCACAGGACGACGCACACGGCAAAAACAACGGCCATAATTACCGTCAGGCGATCGAGGTTCTGCTCCATGACGCCCGTGGCAGAGCTGGAGTTATACAGCGAGCTAGCGATCATATCCGAAACGCCGGTGCCCTTACCGGAATGCATCAGGACGAGAATCGTCAGCGCCACGGCAGAGACAGCCCAAACGACAAACAGAAGAATCTGGAACGGACCCATAGATAAGCTCCTTAATAGAACAGTTCAAACTCCAGTACTGTACCACAATCCCCCGCTCTCCCCTACCTGCCACTCAAGGACGGGGTGGAAATGGCAGAAATACCAAAAAGGGGGTTGTCCGGTTGTGGACAACCCCCTTACTAGAAAACGGTATTTGTTTTCTCTTAGGCCTCGGTGGCGAGCACGCGGCCCGTCATCTCGGCGGAAGGCTCAATACCAGCCATGGTGAGCATGGTCGGAGCGATATCGGAAAGACGGCCGTCCTCGATACCGGTGAGCTGTGCCTTCTCATCAACGATGATGAACGGCACGCGGTTGGTGGTGTGAGCCGTAAACGGATGCTTGGAACCGTCGGAAGCAACGTCAAACATGTGATCGGCGTTGCCGTGGTCGGCGGTAATCAGTGCAAAGCCGCCCTTGGCGAGAATCGCCGGGACAACCTTGGACAGGGCATCGTCAACAGCCTCGACAGCCTTAACGGCAGCGTCGAAGACACCGGTGTGACCAACCATGTCGCAGTTCGCGAAGTTCACGATGTAGAAATCAGCGCGATCCTCGTTGATGGCGGCGACGAGCTTCTCGGTAACCTCGGGAGCGCTCATCTCGGGCTGCAGATCGTAGGTAGCAACCTTGGGGGAAGCGACGAGCACGCGCTCCTCGCCCTCCTTGGGCTCCTCGATGCCACCGTTGAGGAAGAACGTCACGTGGGCGTACTTCTCGGTCTCGGCAGTGTGCAGCTGCTTCAGGCCATTGGCGGCGATAACGTCGGCCAGGACGTTCTCGGGGAACGTCTTGGGGAAGGCGACCTCGACGTCAAACGTCGGATCGTACTCGGTCATCGTCACAAAGTGCGAAAGCTTGATCTGCTCGCGCTCAAAGCCGTCGAACTCCTTGTCCGTGAACACGCGGGTCATCTGACGAGCGCGGTCGGGACGGAAGTTGAAGAAGATGGCCGCGTCGCCCTCGTGAATGCCCTCGTTGTGGGCAGCGAAGGGCTCGACGAACTCGTCGCCGCGCGGGTCCTTCTCGTAGTAGGCCTTGATACCGGCAACGGGGTCGACATCGGCATCGGACGCGTTGACCATGACGTCGTAGGCGCGCTGGATGCGCTCCCAACGGTTGTCGCGGTCCATTGCCCAATAACGACCCGAGACGGTGGCAACGCGAGCGTCGCAACCGGTCTCCTCGGAAATCTTGGCCAGGAAGGCGCAGAACTCGCTCATGTAGCCAGCACCGGACTGCGGGTCGACGTCGCGGCCATCCATGAAGGCGTGGACACGAACGGTCTTGACGCCATGCTCGGCAGCCATCTTGACCAGAGCCTCAACGTGGTTCATATGAGAATGAACACCGCCAGGGCTCATAAGGCCCATGAGGTGGAGAGTCTTGCCGTCAGCCTTGACATCGTCCATAGCCTTGACAAAAACCTCGTTCTTGGCGATGGAGCCGTCCTTGATGGCATTGTTGATGCGCGAAAGCTCCTGGAACACGATGCGGCCGGCACCGATGTTGAGGTGACCCACCTCGGAGTTGCCCATCTGGCCGTCGGGAAGGCCCACGTCCTCGCCCGAAGCGCCGAGCGTGGTGTGGGGGTACTTCTCGTACAGGCTATCAAGGAAGGGCGTCTTGGCAGCGGCGACGGCGTTCTCGCCATCGGCCGGAGCAAGGCCGCAACCATCCATGATGATCAGGAGTGCAGGAAGATGACGTTGTGCCATATGTCCTACTCGCCTGCCTTGACGACCATAGAGGCGAAGTCGGCAGCCTTGAGCGAAGCGCCGCCCACGAGGGCGCCGTCAACGTCGGGCTTGGCGACGAGCTCGGCGATGTTGCCGGGCTTGGCGGAACCGCCATACAGCACGCGGATGCCGTTGGCGAGCTCCTCGCCGAACATCTCCTTGAGGGTCTCACGGATAGCGCCGCAGACCTCCTGAGCGTCCTCGGCGGTAGCGGTCTTGCCTGTGCCGATGGCCCAGATGGGCTCGTAGGCGACGACGACCTGCTTGGGGCAGGTGATCTCAAGGCCAGCAAGGCCAGCCTTGACCTGGTTCACGACGTGCTCGACATAGGTGCCAGCCTCGCGGACCTCGAGGGACTCGCCGCAGCAGAAGACGGGAACAAGACCGGCGGAAACGAGAGCCTTAGCCTTCTTGTTCTGATCCTCGTCGGTCTCGTGGAAGTAGTCGCGACGCTCGGAGTGACCGATGATGCAGTAGGTGCAGCCAGCGGACTTGAGCATGTCGCAAGAAGACTCACCGGTGAAGGCACCCTTGGCCTCCCAGTACACGTTCTGTGCACCGAGGGCGATGGGGGCAGCCTGAATGCGGTCATGAACCGTGGTGATGTCGATGGTCGGAGGGCAGACGAGCACCTCGACGCCAGCCGGAACCTCGGGCAGAGCCTGAGCCAGCTCGTCGGCGAGCTTGGCGGCCTCGGCGACGTCGTTGTTCATCTTCCAGTTACCAGCGATAAGAAGGGTGCGATTAGGCATCGAGAAGCGCCTCCACTCCGGGCAGGGCCTTACCCTCGACGAGCTCCATGGAAGCGCCACCACCGGTGGAGATCCAGCTCATCTTGTCGGCCAGGTTGAACTTGTTGACAGCTGCGACGGAGTCGCCACCGCCGATGATCGAGGTGCAGTCAGCCTCGGCGAGAGCCTCGGCGATAGCCTGGGTGCCGTGAGCAAAGTTGTCAAACTCGAAGACGCCCATGGGGCCGTTCCAGAACACGGTCTTGGCGCCCTTGACAGCCTCGGCATAGAGCTCCTCGGTCTTGGGACCGATGTCCATACCCTCACGATCGTCGGGGATAGCGTCGGAAGCAACAACCTCGGGGACAGCGTCCTCGCCAAAGTGATCGGCAACACGGTTGTCGATGGGGAGTAGGATCTTGACACCCTTCTCCTCGGCCTTCTTGAGCATCTCGCCGGCGCGCTCGACCCAGTCCTCTTCCTTGAGGGACTGACCAACGGACAGGCCCTGAGCCAGGAAGAAGGTGTAGGCCATGCCGCCACCGATGATCAGGGTGTCAGCGGAGTCGATGAGGTGATCGAGAACGCCGATCTTGGAGGAAACCTTGGAACCGCCGACGATGGCGACGAAGGGGCGCTCGGGCTCGGCGAAGATGCCGGTCAGCGTGTCGACCTCCTTCTCGAGCAAGAAGCCGGCGACGGCAGGCAGGTAAGCGGCGGGGCCCACGACGGAACCCTGGGCGCGGTGAGCGGTGCCGAAGGCATCGAGAACGAAGACGTCACCATAGGAAGCGAGCTTCTTGGCGATCTCGGGATCGTTCTTCTTCTCACGCTTGTCAAAACGGACGTTCTCGAGAACGAGGACCTTACCCGGCTCGACGGCGGCGACAGCCTCAGCAGCCTTCTCGCCGTAGGTGTCAGCGACAAAGGCAACGTCGAGACCAGAGAGCTCAGCGAGCTTCTTGGCGACGGGCTCGAGGGACAGCTCGGGCTGGAAGCCGGTGCCCTCGGGACGGCCGAGGTGGCTCATGAGGATGACGCGAGCGTTGTGCTCAACGAGGTAGTTGATGGTGGGCAGGGCAGCCTTGATACGGGTGGTGTCGCCAACGACGCCATCCTTGATAGGCACGTTAAAGTCAACGCGGACGAGAACGCGCTTTCCGTCGACATCGATGTCGCGGACGGTCTTCTTGGTAAAGGCCATGTTTGCTTCTACCTTTCGTACGTGTCTGCCTCCCATTACGGCAGACGATTTCTTATAAAAAGGGCGCGACCCTAGGGTGTAAGCCCTATAAGGCCGCGCCCTTCTTTAGACCTGTCTCTTATACACATCTCCGAGCCCACGAGACGTAGAGGAATCTC
>USEK01000051.1 GCA_900553705.1 uncultured Collinsella sp. | reverse complement strand
GTCCCTGCAGATGAGGCGCCAAAAAGCTGTTGCGCGGAATGCCGAACTTCTGCGGCAGGTCGGTATGTATGTGTGCGATAGGTTCCATGTCGGTCATTGTACGGCATGGAGATGTAGGGCGTTGCGCGCAATTCTCCGCCGCGGTCCCCCGTCGCGCAACCAACGGTTGCTTGGAAGGGCACCTGCTGCCGCGTATGCTTAGGCCATCAACCAGCAGAAAGGAGCCGTTATGGCCTTCGCAGAAAAGCTCATCGCTGTCCGTCGCGCCCATCACCTAACCCAAGAGCAGCTCGCCGCCAAGCTCTTCGTCACACGCCAAGCCATCAGCCGTTGGGAGCGCGGTGAGGTCACACCGGGCATCGACATGATGAAGCTCATTGCCGCTGTGACCGGCGAGCCCCTGTCTCACCTGCTCGAAATGCCCAAGCACTACTGCCAGAGCTGCGGCATGATACTCACGCCCGACGACTGCGGTACCGATGCTCACGGCGCCACGACCGACCATTACTGCAAGTGGTGCTACGACCACGGCAAGTACACCTACGAGACCACGATGGAGGCAATGATCGAGGACTGCGCTCCGCGTCTGGCGCAAAACACCGGCATGTCGCTCGACGAGGCCGTCTCGCTCATGGGCGCCGTTCTGCCGCAGCTGGAGCGCTGGCGCACCGTGCAGGAAAACGAGGAGCGCTACGGTGCCGAAGCGCGGGCGCGCTATGGCGATGAGGCTATCGATGCAGCAAACGAAGCGCTGCTGGACATGGACCCTCAGACGTGGAACGACATGAAGGAACTTGAACGCGCTATTCTGGGCCAGCTCTCGATTGCCATGAGCGACGGCGAACCGGATGGAAGCGAGGCTCGCAAGCTTGTCGCGATGCATCGTCGCTGGATTGCTCTCAACTGGGGATGCGAGCCCCAAGACGAGGCGTACTTGGGCCTCGCCCACGGCTATCTTGCCGACCAGCGCTTTGTTGACTACTACGACAAGCCCTGCGGCACCGGCGCCACGGCGTTTCTAGTCCAGACGATCGAGTCGTCGTCGGCTCACGCATAGACTGCAGCGGCTTTGGGTATTTCAATCGAAACCTCAACCGATTGGAGACCCATGGCTACTGATCACGAGCTCGCGCTGTACGTTATGACCGGCTGCCCGTATTGCATAAAGGTCAAGCGCTTTTTGGCCGATAACGGCGTGACCATTCCCGAACGCAATATCTCGACTGACCCCGATGCCGAGCAGACGCTCATCGCCGTCGGCGGAAAACGCCAGGTTCCCTGCCTATTCATCGACGGAAAGCCACTCTACGAGTCGAGCGACATCATCGCGTGGGCACAGGAGAACCTGCTCTAACACTCGCGTTGCGACCGGCTCGCCCCAACCTATACGACCCAAACATGTACACCAGCATCCAAAGTCGACATTTTTCGACATCTTTGGATGCTGGCGTACAGTTTTTTGCAGAGGTAGTCATTGGGGACGTTCTTAAATGACTAGTTGTTTGAGATGGCCTTTGGATTATGGTTGTTTGAGGCCGTCTGACGTCTCTGGGACGTACTCATTGGGGACGCACTTAAATGAGTAGGTAGGGATTCAGTTTCTCAAATATATAGAACATATGTTTGCTCTCTGTGTTATACTCATCCCAAGGCATGAGACTGGTCGAGAGCTCCTGCGGAGGTCCCCAATGACACGCTAGAGCATGCTCGGTAAGTAAGATCGGTGGTTACCGCACTCGCCCATCTCAGACAGGCTGCGCTCCTGTTCGCCGTCGCCATCAAAGAACGGCGCTCACAACCAAACGTTTCCGTTGTCCGTGAGTCACACAGGAGTGCATCGCTATGGCAAAAAAGATTCCAACCCTTTCACCCGACATTATTTCAAACACCTGCTCGGATATCAGCAGGATTGTCGAGGCCAAACACCTCGGCCAGAAAGGCACCGACCATGAGGCCTCTTCGGAAGGGGCTCTGCTCATCGGGCGCCGTCTCGAGCAAGAGATTGCCGGATACCCCATTTCCAATCTAAATGGCCTACTCTCGCCCATCGCTTGCCACCTCAAGCAGCACTTTAGCCCAAGCCTGGGCCCGACCTATCTCAAGCGTTGTATAAAGCTCGCACGAACTGTTCCGGAAGACATGAGTTTTCGACCGGAGCTTGATCTAGAACACTATCAGTCGCTCGCTCGCATCGCCGACAAAGATCTGCGCTTGGATCTGATGAACGTTGCCGCTGATAACCGTTGGAGCGCATCGCGCATCGATCGTCATGCCCGCTATCGAAGTCCGCAGGACGTTTTGGATGCTTGGGAGCGCCGTGCGCTTGAATCAAATCAAGAAGTACGGCGCTTCGCCCGCGCCTACACAGATGTCTGTGGAATCATTTCGCTCGATGAACTTATTGAGCTCTACAACTCCTGTGCCCCCAATCCAGTCTCGAGATTTGAGATAAATGAAACTATTTGGCAAATCAGGAACGAATCGGGGCAAATCGACAATCCCTGCGTCATATCCAGAGATGGAAAACTCTATCTCATAGCGCCTGAGCTCGATGACGCTGTCGATGAAGCCCCTTATTACTACGATGACTACGGATACTCCTATCGAAAATATGAACGACGCAGCGAATACACCGGTGAGATGCGCGCGCTGCGCGAACGGCGCGTTGGCATCAGAGTGGCAGCCATCTTCGCCGGTCACGAACGTCTTCCAATCAAAAGGCTCAGCTATGACGAAGTCATCTGCGGGCATATAAAGTGCAGTCGATCTGTCGAACGACTCAAGCAGTACGTCCTGAGAGACCCTGAGATTAAGGCATCCGATCTCCATGCAAGAGAAGATGAGTTCGATTTCATCATGACAAAGCTTTTGCGCTCCGTTGGACTCAACGGTATGCCGACAGCACAGCAAATTACCGAAGACGCAGCTTTCTTATTGATTGTCGTACGGCCCGAGTTTTACGAACGCAAGAAAACAGCCGAAGTCTCCAAGCTCCTCTCGATAATCTATGAAGACGCTCCCCTCTGGGAGTTCAACGGACGTTCACATACCGAGCTAAAAAGCGAAGGAGTAGTGGAGCCTCCGACGTCGGCTTTACATCGAGAAGTCCAATCAAAACAAGCCGCTTAAGCCTATTAACTGCTTGCATTTTTGTCTACAAAACTGTATACAAAAAGAGAGTCACTTATGGAGCTCATCGCAATCCACCCCCACGCCCTCAAACACGGGCTGACGGAGACGGATATCACCTGCGCCTGGAACTCCGCTTTTGCATGGTTCAGGCGTGATCTTGAAAACGGAGGTATCGATTACGTTCTCGTTGGACTTGATGGAAGAAGCCGTCTCATGGAGCTCATCGCTCGATATTGCCCCAATCGAGATGGCTACATCATTTACCACGCCCTTGTCCCTCCTACGCGCAAGGTGCTCAGGGAAATCGGGATCGATCGATAGGAGGCGCTATGGACGCTAAGCAACTCGAAAAGATGATCGGATTTGCCCCTGGAGAGTTGGAAAAGGCCGCGGAGGCATACGAAAAAGATGAGTGGCCGAAGGGTCGCACCATCAAGCTGGGAAGGCCGCCGATTTCTGACGAGCCAAGCGTTGTTTTATCCGCACGTGTGGGTGAATCGGTCCTTGAAGCCTTTGACGCAAAAGCAAAGCGCCATGGGCAAACACGCACGGAGCGACTCAGGGAGCTCATCACGCTTGATGCAATGATTGCCTAGTTACCCACCACACCCAAACATGTACACCAGCATCCAAAGTCGACATTTTTCGACATCTTTGGATGCTGACGTACAGCTTTTGCAACATAGTCATTGGGGACGTTCTTAAATGACTAGTCGTTAAAGAACGTCCCCAATGACTAGCTAGCCGTGGAAGCGGGCTATGGGCGCAAGTGGCTGCTCGCGGAAGACGCGCTCGACGGCGGCGCGGTATTCGTCGACCTTTTTGGTCTTACGTACGAGCTTGTGAACGGTAGTGGGGTCGGCGAAAGCGCACTTGGCGTAGAACCACCACTCCTTCATACGAAAGACCGCGTTACCGCCAATCTCTTCTGCATAGGCCGCAAACAGCGTGTCGTGGAAACGCTGCAGTTCGGCTGCCGTGGCAGCAAGGCCGCCGTTGACCATGCGAGCCAGAGCGGGATTCGCGAGCAGGCCACGCCCCAACATCACATGGCGCGTGCCGGGATAGGCCTCCACCAGCGCGTCCATATCCTCAAGATCAAAAATATCGCCGTTGTAGGCGACCGGGAACGGCGCACGATCCAGCGTCTCGCCATAAAACTCTTTGCGCGGCGAGCCCGCATAACGGTCCTTCTGCACGCGCGGATGCACGATCAGCTCTGCCAGCGGCATGCGGCAATATAGATCGAGCACGCGCTCGTATTCGTCGTCGCTCTCCAACCCCAACCTGGTCTTGACCGATACCGGCAGCGGAGAGCGCTCACACACGTCACTCAAGAACACCTCAAGCTCGTCCAAGTTGCGCAAAAAGCCCGATCCTTTGCCCTTGGCAACAACCGTCCCCGAGGGGCAGCCAAGGTTGAGATTGACCTCGCGGTAGCCCATGTCGGCAAGCACTTGCGCCGCCCACACAAACTCGTCCGCATTCTTGGACATCAGCTGAGGCACTACGTTGAGCCCCTGGTTGTTGGCAGGATCGATCTCCTTAAGCGCCTTGCCGCCAAAGCGGTTTCCCACCCGCGGCGGCGGCAAAAACGGCGTGTAATAACAATCGAGCGCGCCAAAGCACTCCGCATGCACGCGACGGAACACATGCCCGGTAATCCCCTCCATGGGGGCCAACGATAGAATCATCAACATCTACTCTCAGATCAACGAACGTGACAAAGGAATCGCCCCTTTGTCACATGCATTATGCCTTGTCCTTGAGGCGGCCCACAAGGCGGAGGCGGTTACTTGACGCCAACCAGCCAACCAGTCGTCGCTGTGCAACGAAGGTGAATGGCGCCCACGATCAAGCGAGCACCAACAGCACGCTGTTGACCGCTATGTCTGAACAACAGACACCCTCCACTCATCTATACTCAAGAGCGTGTGCGCATCGCCCAAAAACGATGAGAGTCGAGGCCCCCATGCAGCAGCTCACCGAACAAGAAAAGAAACGCATCCAGCGGTACTGCACATACCCCAAAATCGCAGCGACCGCACTCGTCATGTCGTTCGTAGCATGCCTGTTGATGTTGCCGCTCCAAATGATCAACGATATCGCGTTCCACCAAAAGGAATTCCAACCCGCGGGCATATATACCGCTATCGCACTCACCGTAATCGAACTCGCCATCTTTTGCTATTGCGCTCTTGCGCCGCGCTTTGGAATGCAGGGCAAACAGTGGGAGGGACTGCAGAGCAGGCTCGCGGTAGCCCAGACCAACAAAGACCGCTCCGCGGAGGTCGCCGGTGTGCTTGCCACGCAAGCTGCCGGCCGCCTGCTCAAGAACAGCGATAACGATCTCGCACGCAACCTGGGCGGTGCCGCCGAGGTCGCCAGCACCGTGGGGGCAGTCGCCACGGCGGCAGACGTGCTGGCCGAGACCTCGAGCAATGCCGAGGCCATGGCGGCTGCATACGGCGTTGCGATTCCGAGCGCCAAGAAACAGATTATCGCGCTCATCGCAGTGCCCGCCATTGTGCTGCTTGGTGTCTACATCCCGCAGTTTGTCCAGGGAAATAACGAGCTTCAGGCAAGAAAGGCTGCAGCCGCCGAGCAGCTCGCCATCGCGCAAGATGCCTTGGAGCCCGCGTGCGAACGCGTCGCGGCAGACGACCCATACGAGTCGTATCACGACTACGGCTACCGCATTATCGGCTATCTACGCGACAATGACCTCGGCGCTCAAGCGGCCTATGTCTACCTTTCTTTTGATGCAGACGGCATGCTCACGGACGTCGATTACACCAGTCAGATCGACCCCGAGGCAAGCCTCGCAGACAACCTCGCCCGCGCCGAGCAGGATATCGCGACGCTCTGCGCCCCGCTCAACGGGTTGGATATATCCGTTGCCACACCGGGCCTCCTCACGCCATGCAGCCTGTCGGATGAATTTAAACAGGCATTTTTAGCCGGCTCCCTATATGAAAAAATCAGCATCAAGACGGAGGGCGAATCTATCAAGTCGTACTACACCTTTGACACCGAGCCCAAGGAAGAGTTCGACGAATACACCCATCCGGAAATTAGGCTCATGCTCTCTGCAAAGGAGGACTAGCAGCTTACGCTCTAATTGACGCTCGCAAACGCCGTCTATATCTCGAGGTCTAATACTTTTCCGAGAAGTGAACGGCTGTATTTGGACCCCCGAAGCATCGACATTTTCTGACACCAAAACCGCAGGATTTGGCTGGCAAAACCGCAGGATTTGGCTGGCAAAACCGCAGGAAATTGCATCTCAAAAGTGTCGATGCTTCGGGGGTCCATTTTGACTCGTTCACTTCTCGGAAAAGTATTAGACCCCGATTTCGCAAGGGTCTCAACGTGACAAAGGGACCGCCCCTTGTCACATTATTCGGAGCGCAGGGCCTCCACGGGATCCTTCCTGGACGCGCTGCGGGCGGGCAGCAGGCCGGCAACGACCGTCAGTAACACCGAAATTGCAATGAGCACCAGCGCATCCTGCACGGGCAGGCTCATCAAATTGGGCACCTGTTTGGCAGCAAGCGCCCAGGCATTAACCGGAAAGCTCACGGCCATCACAACGACAATGGCAAAGACGCCGGCGATGAGGCCCTCGATAAAGGTCTCGGCATTGAATACGTTGGCCACGTTGCGCTTCGACGCGCCGATCGCACGCAGGATGCCAATCTCCTTTTTGCGTTCCAGCACGCTGATGTAGGTGATGATGCCGATCATGATGGAGCTCACCACCAGGCTGATACTCACGAATGCGATGAGCACCAAGCTGATGGTGTTCACGATGTCGGTCACCGAGCCCATGATGATACCCATGTAGTCGGTGTACGAGATCGCCTGCTCATCGTGGCCGACGGCTTTGACCTGCTTGTTGTACGCGTCGATGTGATCGAGCACGCGCTCCTTGGCCTCAAAGTCGCGCGGGAAAATCTTGACTGAGATGGGGTCGGCCTCGTCCGCATAGCCCAACGTGGTCAGATTGTTGTCGTAGGTGAGCTTCGAAGCCTTGGCATAGCTCATCATGAGCGAGCTCAGGTCCTCGGCGTCCATGTTGAAGTGAATGGCATGAGCAAAGGCACTCGCATCCACGCGCATGGCGCTCGCCAGGCTAGCAAAACTCGATGACATCCGCGTCGCCATCTGGCCCATGAGCCCTGCCGCGCCTGCCTTGAGCTGAGCTGACACCGTTGCCGCAATCTGATCGCTGATCGACTTCATCACCTGATCCATAGCCTGCTGCAGATACGGAGCCAGCTGCTTTTGCACATAGTCGGTCATCGCCTGCTGCAGGCGCTCGGCCAGGGCATCGCCGCCGAGCGCTTTGAGCTGGGCCAGGATTTGCTGGGCTGCCGTATCACTCTCAAGATACGCCGAGAACGCGGCGGCAAGCTTTGACGCGTCTTTAAGATCTTCGGGTGACAGCGCCTTAAACTGATCAGACTGCAAAAAGCCCTCAAACAGCTGGTTGGCAAGCGTTCCCACCTGCTGCATTTGCTCGGGCGTGAGTTCCAGACCGTCAAAGACGCCCGAGAAATCTGGGGTTGGCGCTTTGGCCATGATGTCGCTGAAGTCGATGTCCCTACCAACGCCCGAAAGGTCAATATCCAGCCCGGACAAATCAAGACCCGACAGGTCCATACCGCCGGCAACACCCGAGAGCGCAGACGCATCGAACGAGAACGCGCTCTTGAGCGCCGCCTCGTCCACACTGAACATGCTGCCCAGATCCACGCCTTGCTTGGCCTCGTCCTGCAGTTCATCGAAAGACTTGCCCGTAAAGACATCCGTCTCGGGATGCGCAAGCTGCTCTTGCACAATCTGCGAATCGGCGGCGCGCTCCATAAGCCGGCGAGTCAGCGCATGTGTATAGGCAATGCCCGGAGACAATGCACTCGCATTGGCCGTCTCGTTAGGTCGCACCACGCCCACAATGCGCACGTCGATACCGTCGGCAACCTTGGCGGCCATAAAGTCGGCGTCGCCAGACATGTCAGCCCACATGCCGGTCTCTTCGTTTTTGCGATAGGCATCGGCCGGCGACAGCACCTTAAACGTCGTGGACAGCGCATCGTCGTAGGTAAAGTCGGTACCGGTCTCGGGTGCTTTGACCCCACCGTCGGCCGTCATAGCACTGTTAACCAGGTCGTTGAGTTCATCGATATCCAGCGCACCGATGCTATAGAGGGTGTAATCGCCCACCGTGCCGCGGCTCGAAAGCACCATCACGGCCTCGTTGGCAGACGTAGGCCAATGGCCGGCAACGACATCGTACTGGCTGTCGAGCAGGCTCTGGTCGTCAATCATCTCGTTAAAGACCGAGGTCCCCATGGAATCCATGCTCACCGTTGCCGCCGAACTTGCGCCGCCGCTCATGGCCTCGGTCATGGCGTTGGGCACCAGCCGGACAGGCTTCTCATCGCCCTTGCCGGCACGATAGACAACCGGCGATACGCCGTAGCCGTACTGAATGGCGTTGACCTCTTTATCGATGCCGTCGCCACCGGCATCGAGCCATGCCTTAAAGCTCGTCATGTCGTTGGACTTAACGCTTGCGAACATGTCTTTTACGGCCGTGACCACAGGGATCTTATCGGTTCCCTTATCTTTGCCACCGGTGGCGTCGGATGAATCCTCGCCCTCGGACACCTCATCATCTGTCTCTTATACACATCTGACGCTGCCGACGACTAGTCGAGTGTAGA
>USEK01000050.1 GCA_900553705.1 uncultured Collinsella sp. | reverse complement strand
GGCATACGATGTTCCTCTACGTCTCGTGGGCTCGGAGATGTGTATAAGAGACAGAGCTCGACTGGTGCCGACCCATCTGGGCTGGCTCGATGGAAATGTTCTGTTCGAGCTGTTTTGGGATCTAGCTTAGGCCGCTCGGGTAGAATTACCGGAATATATACGCTGCTGTGAGCAGGAGGTTGCCGCGCATGGCGACGATGAACGAAAAAGATTACTACGAGATTCTGGGTGTCTCCAAGGACGCCACCTCGCGTGATATTCAAAAGGCTTTCCAGCAAAAGGCCCGTAAGCTCCATCCGGACGTCAATAAAGAGCCGGATGCCGAGGAAAAGTTTAAAGAGGTTTCCGAGGCCTACGCCGTGCTTTCGGATGAGCAAAAACGTGCGCGCTACGACGCCATGCGTTCTGGCAATCCCTTTGCCGGTGCTCCTACGGCTTCGCCCTATGGTGGCGGCTACGCCGGCAGCACGGGCTATGGCAATCCCTTTGAGGGCGGCTTTCCCTTTGGTGGCGCCTGGGGCCAGCAGCGTCGCGGCCAGGCTGCCTACAATCCCGAGAACGGCGCCAACGTGGTCGTCGATATCAAACTCGACGCCAAGGAGGCCAAGGGCGGTGCCCGCAAGACCGTCCGCTACACGCGCTTCGATACCTGTAGCAACTGCGGCGGCTCGGGCTCCGTTTCGTCCGAGCATGCCCATACCTGCCCGAGCTGCGGTGGCCGCGGCCACATCGACGTCGACCTGTCCTTCCTGTTTGGTGCGGGCACGTTTCAGTCGGTCTGCCCCGAGTGCGGCGGTTCCGGTAAGGTCGTGGCCGACCCCTGCCCCGATTGCGGTGGCAGCGGGCGAACCCGTGTGACCTCCGAGCAGACGATTGAGTTTCCTGCCGGCACGCACGATGGCGACGAGGTCCGCATTAGCGGCATGGGCCACGCAGGCACTAACGGTGCCGCGGGCGGCGACCTGGTCGGCCGCGCCCATGTTGAGGCCGAGCGCTTGGAAGGCAAAGCTCGTACTGGCTTTTACCTGATGGGCATTGTGGCGCCGTTTTTGGTGCTGTCGGCCATCTCGGGCGTGTTCTCGGCCTTTGCCATGATGTGCTTTATTCCGTTTGCCATGGGCCTGTTCATGGTGCTCTCGGACGGCGTGCTTCATCGCAGCCTGCTGTGGTGGAAACGCGGCGCGATGCAGTTTGCCAACGGTTTTGCCAACGGCTTCATGTTCGCACTCGTGTCGGTTTGGTTTGCGAGCTGCTCGCAGCGTGCCATGCTTTCGCCGTACGGAATGTACTAACATCAAACCCTCTGTTTGCGGCCGCCCCAGCTTGGGTATAGGACGCACTGTGACAATAATGAAAGTCGGAAGGATTCGGTCGTGTCGGAAAATAGGGATTACTACGAGGTACTTGGCGTCGAAAAGGATGCCGACGCGCGGACGATTAAGCGCGCGTTTCTAAAGAAGGCCCGTACCGTACACCCGGACGTTTCGGACGACCCCGAGGCCGAGGCCAAGTTCAAAGAGCTCAACGAGGCATATTCCGTTCTTTCCGATGAGCAGAAGCGTGCAAACTACGACCGCTACGGCACCGCGGACGGCCCTGGTGGTTCGGGCTATGTCGACATCAACGATATCTTTGGTGGCATGGGCATGGACGACCTGTTCTCGTCGTTTTTTGGCGGCGGTGCCGGCGGTGGTGCCCGCAGCCGTCGTGAGCGTCGTCGCGGACGTGACATGGCCATCTCGCTTTCGGTGACGCTCGAGGAGGCGGCGCTCGGCTGCAAAAAGACGATCAGCTATGATCGCCTTGCTCCTTGCGAGGACTGCAACGGTACCGGTAGGGCCGAGGGTGCACAGGAAAAGCAGTGCAGCCGTTGCCACGGCACGGGCTATGTCACGACGGTCCAGCGTTCGTTCTTGGGCCAGGTCCAGTCCTCTTCGCCTTGCCCCGACTGCCACGGCGAGGGCACGGTCATCGACCATCCCTGCGAGACCTGCGACGGTCAGGGCCGCACGCCTTCCCACGAAAAGATCGACATCGATATTCCCGCCGGCGTTTCGACCGGCCGCCAGCTGCGCGTGAGCGGCTTTGGCGAGGCCGGCCTTCGCGGCGAGCCCTCGGGCGACCTGATCGTCAACGTTCGCGTCGCCGACCACGAGCGCTTTAAGCGCAACGGCGACGACCTGTACCTCGTGAGCGATATCTCGATTGCGCAGGCGGCTCTCGGCTGCGAGATCGAGGTCGAGGGCATTATGCCTGACGAGGTCGTTAAGGTCACGGTCCCCGCCGGCACGCAGTACGGCGACACCGTGAGCGTCGGTAACTTCGGCATGCCCCGCATTGGCGGTGGCGGCTCGCGTGGCCGCCTGGTCGTTCAGCTGCGCGTGCTCGTTCCCACGAGCCTTTCGGCCAAGCAGCGCGACCTGCTCGAGGCCTTCGCCGCCGAGTCCGGCGACGACGTCGCTCCCGGCAAGAAATCAGTTACCGATCGCATCAAGAGTGCCCTCGACGACATCCTCGATTAAGGAGCCCGCGTGCTCGCACCCCATATCTCTGTTGTCAACCTCGGCTGCCGCGTCAACCGGGTTGAGTCTGACCGTATCACTGCCGATCTTATGCGCCTGGGCTTTGCTATTGTGGAGCCCCAGGATGCCGATCTGATCGTAATCAATACCTGTGCCGTGACGGGCGAGGCCGAGGCTAAGACCCGCAAGGCCGTCCGTCATGCGCTGGCCCATCCAAACGAGCCTTATGTGCTCGTGACGGGTTGCGTGGTCAATTTGCATCCCGAGGAGCTGTTGGAGCTCTCGGATCGCGTGATCGCCGAGCCGTCCAAGATCGATGTCGCCGAACGTGTCTGCGAGGTGCTGGGCGTTGAGTCCGATAGCGTTCCCGCCTGCAGCGATGGCGAGGTGGTCGATGCGCTCGGTCGCTCTCGCCTGGGCGTGAAGATCCAGGACGGCTGCAACCATCGCTGCACCTATTGCATTGTGTGGAAGGCGCGCGGCCCCGAGCGCTCCGTGCCCGTCGAGTCCGTGATTGAACAAGTTCGCGAGGCCCAGGAGGCCGGCGTGCCCGAGGTGGTGCTGACCGGTGTGAACCTGGGTGCCTACGATGGCAAGAGCGCGACCGACGAGCATGTCGAAATCGATGAGCTGCTCGAGGCCATCATGGAGCGCACGACTATTGCGCATGTGCGCATTTCCTCGGTCGAGCCCATGGATATCTCTGAGCGCCTGCTTAAGGTTATGGCGCGCTATCCGCAGCGTATCGCCCCGTTTTTGCACCTGCCCGTGCAGTCCGGCTGTACGGCGACCCTGCATCGCATGGGTCGTCCCTATAGCGCGGAGGCCTTTGAGGACACGGTGCGTATGATTCGCGCCAACTTGCCCCAGGCGTCTCTTTCGTGCGATGTCATCGTCGGTTTTCCTGGTGAGACGGACGAGGAGTTCGAGGAGTCGCTGGCGCTGTGCCGCCGTGTGGGTTTCTCGCGTATGCACGTGTTCCGCTACAGCAAGCGTCCCGGTACCCTTGCTGCCGACATGCCCGACCAGGTGCCGCCCGAGGTTATGGCCGAGCGCAGCCGTCGTATGCGAGACACGGCGCAGGAGCTCGCTATTGCCGATGCTCGTCGTCGCGTGGGCACTGTCGAGCGTGCCGTGCTCGAGTATGGTGACAACCTGACGCTCGGTTCGTTCCATCATGCCCGTCTTGACGATACCTGTGGACTTACAGCCCCGTGCCTGCTCGATGTTGCTATCATCGGAGTCGATGATTCCGGCTTGGTCCATGCGCGCAGGGAGGTCCATGGAAGCCTCGAAGATTAGACTTACCGTTCCCGAGGGAGTTGATCCCTCGCGTGTTTTGGGCGCCGGCGACGGCGTCCTTCGTGCGCTCGAGAGTTTGGTTCGCGCTCACGTGGTCGCCCGTGGCGATAGCATTGCCGTGAGCGGTGACCCGGACGAGGTCGAACTCGTGGCTCGCTTTTTCGAACATGCTTTTCGCGAGGCGGCGGCCGGTCGTACCCTGTCTGCCGACGATGTCTCTCGCTGCCTGGCCGTCTTGCGCGATGGTGAGCACGAGGCTACGTCGCTTCGCGATGACGTGCTGCTTTCGTATCGCGGTCGCGTCATTCGCCCCAAGACGCTCGGGCAAAAGCGCTATGTGGATGCCATTCGCTCGCATACCATCACCTTTGGCTTGGGTCCTGCCGGTACCGGTAAGACCTATCTGGCCATGGCGCTCGCCGTTGCCGCGCTCAAGCGCCATGAGGTGGGCCGTTTGATCTTGACGCGTCCTGTTGTCGAGGCGGGGGAGAACCTGGGCTTTTTGCCTGGCACCCTCGAGGAAAAGATCGATCCGTACATTCGTCCGCTCTACGACGCCCTTTTTGACATGATGGATCGCGAGCGCACCGATGAGCTTATGGAGCGCGGCGTGATCGAGATCGCCCCGCTTGCCTATATGCGCGGTCGTACGCTGAGCGATGCTTTCGTGGTGCTCGACGAGGCGCAAAATACTACGCCCGAGCAGATGAAGATGTTCCTGACACGCCTTGGATTCAACTCCAAGTTCGTGATTACCGGCGACCTCAGCCAGCGCGACCTGGTGGGTCGTCGTGGTGGCTTGGCGGATGTTGAGAAGATTTTGGGCCGTGTCGACGATGTGGCGTTTGCACACCTGGAGCGCGCCGACGTGGTGCGCCATGCCCTAGTGGGTCGTATCGTTGAGGCATATGATGCTTATGATGACGTGCGCGAGCAGCGCTCGCGCGACCGAAAGGAGTCCCGTTGAGTGTATTGATCAGCAACGATGCCGAGCTCGATACGCTGCTCGACGCGCAGGAGGTGGAGCACATCTGCGAGGTTGTGCTTGCCGCCGAGGGCGTTGAACGTGAAGTCGAGATTTCCCTTTCGTATGTCGACGAGGACGAGATGCACGAGCTCAACCACGAGTGGCGTGGCATCGACCGCACCACCGATGTGCTCTCGTTTGAATGCGACTCGGCCTTTGACGAGGATATTCCCGCCGACGAGACGCTCGAGCTCGGCGATATCATCTTGGCCCCGCAGGTCATTGCCCGTCAGGCCCCCGGCTTTGGCAATAGCCCTGCCGACGAGTGCCGCCTGATGCTCGTACACGGCATGCTACACCTGCTGGGGTATGACCATATCGAGGACGACGAGGCCGAGGTCATGGAGGCCCGCGAGGACGCTATCCTGCGCGATCTGGCGCTCGAGCGCGGCGAGGACCCCAAACTCGTTCACGTCGGCCCCATCACCAATCATGCCCACGACTAGGAGCCGCTTATGATTCCCGGATCGAACAAGGACCATCCGTCCTTTTTAAAGTCGTTCTCCTACGCCATGGAGGGCTTCGTCACCGCCGTCAAGACCGAGCGCAACATTAAGGTTATGCTCGTAGCGGGCGTGTGCACCATCATTGCCGGCTGCATCGTGGGGCTCGACATTGCCGAGTGGGCCACGATTATCATCTGCTGCGGCCTGGTGATTCACGGCGAGCTGTGCAATACCGCCATGGAGGCCATTGTCGATCTGGCGACCCAGGAGCTCCATCCGCTGGCAAAACGCGCCAAGGACATCGCCGCCGCCTCGGTATACGTACTTTCAATCACCGCCGCGATTGTGGGCTTGCTGGTATTTGCCCACGCGCTCGGCTTTATTTAGAAAGGGATTCCCATGTCCGACAATATGCAGCCTATCGATGAAATTTTGGACGACGAGTCCCCGGATGCTAAGGCGACCGAGGCCTATGAGGAAGTCGAGGAGTTCGACCCGTTTGAGGGCATGAGCGACGAGGAACTCGACGCCCTGTGCGACGAGGACGACAGCCTCGCGGGCTTTGGCGACGTTGAGCCCGGTTTCCGCAGTGGCTTCGTGGCCTTGGTCGGCCGCCCCAACGCCGGTAAGTCAACGCTGCTCAACGCCTGCTATGGCAAAAAGGTCGCCATCACCTCGCCGGTGGCCCAGACGACCCGCCGTCGCATGCGCGCCGTCGTCAACCGCCCCGGCTACCAGCTGGTCTTTGTCGATACCCCGGGTATCCACAAGCCCAAGGACGGTCTTGGGTCCGAGCTCAACAAGAGCGCGCTGTTCGAGCTGAACGATGTCGATGTTGTCGCGTTTTTGATTGATGCCACTAAACCGATCGGCAGGGGAGACGCCTGGGTTGCCGAGCGTGTCAAGAATGCCCGTTCCAAGAAGGTCCTGGTGCTCACCAAGGCCGATGAAGCCGACCCCGCACAGGTCATGGAGCAGCTTAAGGCCGCCCACGAGCTTATGGAATATGACGACGAGATCGTGACGTCGTCGGTCAAGAACTTTAACGTCGATGCCTTCATCGAGACCGTTGCGCACTTTTTGCCCGAGGGTCCGCGTTGGTTCCCCGAGGACATGGGTACCGACGCTTCCGATGAGACGCTCGTTGCCGAGTTTGTGCGCGAGAAGGTCTTGCGCCGCACCCGTGATGAGATCCCGCACTCCGTGGGCGTGATTTGCGATGCGCTTGAGCAGACCAAGAAGGTGCTGCGCGTGCACGCCACCATTTACGTCGAGCGCGAGGGCCAAAAGGGCATCATCATCGGCAAGGGCGGCGAGATGATCAAACATATCGGCATCGACGCCCGTCGCGACCTTGAGCGCATCTTTGGCACCCAGGTCTTTTTGGAGCTGGACGTGAAGGTCAAGGCCGGCTGGCGTGACGACGAGGCCCAGATTCGCCGCTTTGGCTATAACGCCGAGGATTAGGGACACGCGGCGCGAATGGCAGGTTCTCGTACATATCGCACGAAAGTGCTCGTGCTCGATAAGACGAAGCTCAAAGAGACGGACCTGATCCTGACGATGCTTGACGAGCGGGGTCGGCAGGTTCGTGCCGTGGCAAAGGGCGCCCGCAAACCCGGCGGACGCCTGGCTGCGCGCTGCGAGATGTTCTGTACCGTTGATCTGCTGCTTGCGCATGGACGGTCGCTCGACGTGGTTTCCCAGGCCGAGCTTATGGAGGCGCCGCTCGGCGCTGCTCCCGATTACGAGATGACATGCGCCGCAAGCGCGATCGCCGAGGTCGCGCGCGTGTGCTCGTTCGAGGACGCCGAGGACCCGTTTACCTTTGCCATAACGCAGCGAGCGCTTGCCCTGGTGGGCAGCGGGCTCGACGCGGCACATATGGACCTGCTCGTGGCGGCCTTTGTCTTTAAATTGCTGTCGCACGTGGGCTATCGACCCGATTTTTCGGCCTGCGTGCTGTGCGGAGACCCCATGCTGTCGTATTTTTCGCCCCAGGCGGGCGGTCTCATGTGCGGGTCGTGCGCGTCGAGCGTTCCGGGTGCCGAGCTGGTGTCGACCGGTGAGGTCGCGTGGCTGCGCGCCCTCATGTCCATGACCTTCGATGCGCTTATGGTCGAGAGGATCGACACGCATACGGCGGCGTTCTTGCTCGGGCTTTCGCATGTGTGGGCTGCGACGCACACCGATCAGCGCCTCCGTGCGATGGAATTCATGTTGGGTCGGTGATGATGCGCAGGCACGGGCTGCTTGTGGTAACATACCGACCTGTTGGTACCTCGACCTTGGTTGCTCGCTCCACCGGCGGCTTCCCAGTCCGAGGCGAATCGAGTCGCCCGTGGGCGACGCAAAACGAAAGGTGAAACAATGACTGTTTCCAAAGAGCGCAAGGCGGAGCTGACTGCCCAGTTCGGTAACACCCCGGTCGATACCGGCAACCCCAAGGTTCAGGTCGCCATCCTGACCGAGCGCATCAAGGAGCTGACCGAGCACATGAAGTCCCACCAGAAGGACTTCCACACCCGTCGTGGCCTGCTCATGCTCGTCGGCCGTCGTCGTCGTCTTCTCTCCTACATCAAGAAGAACGACATCGTCGAGTACCGTGAGCTCATCAAGGCTCTGGGCATCCGCGACAACATCCAGTAGGATTTGTACATGCTAAGAGCGTCCTGCGCAGCGGGGCGCTCTTTTTGTGTAAGGGCGTGAACAATCACGCTCTGAAGCGTGGCGGGGGCAGGGGGCCCGCGTCACATGAGAAGCCCGCAGGCAAGGGGCCTGTGGGGTAAAGGAGAACAATGACACTCGTATCCAAGACCTTTGAGCTGTACGGCAAGACCTACACCTTTGAGTCCGGCGAGCTTGCCAAGCAGGCCACCGGCGCCTGTCTGGTCAAGCAGGGCGACACCACGATGCTCGACACCGTGGTCGTCTCCAAGGAGCGTAAGAACTACGACTTCTTCCCGCTGACCGTCGACTTCAACGAGAAGATGTACGCCGCCGGCCGCATCCCGGGTGGCTACCTCAAGCGTGAGGGCCGTCCCAGCGAGAAGGCCACGCTCACGGCCCGTATGATCGACCGCCCGATTCGTCCGAGCTTCCCGGACGGCTTCCGCAACGAGGTGCACATCGTCGCCACCTCGCTCGTCGCCGACCAGGTCAACCCCTTTGATGTCATCAACGTCATGGGTGCCTCCCTGGCAATGACGCTCGGCGGCGTGCCCTTCGAGGGCCCGCTTGCCTGCGTGCGCATCGGCCGTAACGTGGAGACCGGCGAGTTTATCGTCAACCCCACCTATGAGGAGCGCGAGAACTCCGATCTGGATCTGGAGCTGGGTGGCTCCGCCGACTTCATCTCGATGGTCGAGGCCGGCGCCGAGGAGATCTCCGAGGACGACATGCTCGCCGCCATGAAGTTTGGCCAGGAGGCCCTCGCTGCCTTCTGCCAGGCTCAGGACGAGTTTGTCGCCGAGTGGGAGCAGGTCAACGGCGCCATCGTCAAGAAGGAGTACCCGCTCGACCAGCCCGTCGAGGAGGTCCAGGAGCGCATCCTTTCTCTTATACACATCTCCGAGCCCACGAGACGTAGAGGAATCTCGTATGCCGTC
>USEK01000049.1 GCA_900553705.1 uncultured Collinsella sp. | reverse complement strand
CCACTCCTCGGCGGTAGCAATGGCCTCGCCCAAGATGTCCTCGCCACCGGTGTTACGGCACTTATCGCACACGCCCAGCGGCAGGTACACGCTCACATTGGGATAATCGGCCAGCACCGAGAACCAGGTCTCGGCCGTAATATCGCCCACGCAGGCAACGACGACCTCGTTCTCGCGCGGCATGCGCTTAAGAGCACGCGTGCAGGTAACGTAGGCGGTCTCATGACTCGTAGCTGCCGAGACAATGTCGTCGTAAACGTTTTTGGGCGCAAGGCGCGGAGAGATGATCGCCTCCGTCGGGCAAGCAGCGGCGCACAGGCCGCACTTGCGACAGGAGTCGAGGATCTCGATGGCGTCTTCCTCGACCTCGATGGCGTTGACCGGGCACACGTCCATGCACGCGGTGCAGCCGCTCTTCTCGTTTTTGCAGGCCAGGCACGGAATGGTGTTTCCGCGCGGACGCTCCTTGTAGTCGGCAGGATTCCACTGCGGCGCCGACGGATCGAGTGCATCGGTCACACCGCCAAGCGGGTTTTTAAGAAAGTCGAAACCCTTGCTGATCTCGATAATGTCATCAAACAGATCGTGTTCCTGCGCCATGCGCGGCCCCTCCCTGAGCAGTGCAAACAAGCAAGAGATAATGATACGCTATCAGCCCACGCCTCGGGCAAATTACACGCGGAGCACCTTTGAGGCAAATAGCCACGGCCTATCGCCGCCTCGATTGCACAAGGTCAATCAAACGCCAAACTATGCCTCGCGCATGAGCTCGACGAGCTTTTGTTTGGTCACCTTGGCCTGCTCGTTGGCCATATTGCGTTCGTTTCTAAAGGCCGCGTCCGCAACGCTCATCAGGTCGGCATCGGAAATCTCGCCAAGGCCCAGCTCCTCGAGCGTCGTCGGCAGACCAACGCGCTGACAAAACTCGAGTACCTGTTCAAGCTCGGGCGCACGCTCCAGACGAAGCTGGACCACCAGACCAAACGCTACGGCCTCGCCGTGCATGGCCTTGCACTCGGGCAAAATCGTCAGGCCGTTGGCGATGGCATGCGCCAACGCCAAGCCACCGCTCTCAAAACCGACGCCCGAGAGCAGAATATTGCACTCGATCAGGCGCTCAACCGCCGGCGATATACGTCCCTTTTTGAGATCGCGCTTGGCAGCGACGCCGCATTCCATAAGCGTGTCGTAGCAGGCACGTGCCGCGACCAGGGCCAAGTGTCCCGGCGCGCCACCGTGCTCGTTCGCACCTCTCGCCGCGGCGCACGAACGCGCCTCGAAGTACGTTGCCAGCGCATCGCCCATACCAGCGACCGTCATACGCAGTGGGGCCGCCGCGACCACGTTGGTATCGACCACGACCAGGTCTGGATTCTTCTCGAGCATCAGATAGCGATCGAACGACCCATCCTCGTGATACAGCACCGAAATCGCGCTGCACGGACCATCCATCGAGGCCGCCGTGGGACATACGCACAACGGCAGCTCAGCATAAAACGCTACTGCCTTGGCGATATCGAGCATCTTGCCGCCGCCAATGCCCACCACCATGTCGCAATACTCGGCCCGGGCTTCCTTGGCCATTTCGACAACGGCATCTTCCGTACACGGACCGTTGTAAATTTTAAAGAACGGCTCGCTTAGATCTTCATCCAGAAATCCATCGACGATCTGCCTGCACAGCCGATCCTCGGTGCCCTGGTCAAACAAGACATAGGCAGCGCAGCCCAACCATGACAAATACCTGCCCTGACGCGAAAGTTCGCCCGGCCCCTGAACATACCGGCCAGGACCGCCGTAAACCATAGGAAGCGCCATACGAGAATCCGCCCTTCATCAAACAACGATTGGTGCAAAGAAACCTGACGCCTTCGCACCATAGCAAAAAGGGGCAAAGCCATCTGCTTGCTTTGCCCCTTCCTTAGCTTGATTTACTCATCCATGAGATAGTAGTGGCCCAGTGCGTCGGCACCCAGGATGGCGTTTGCGACCATCTCGGGCGTCACCTCAAACGGCATGTTGCACATGGTGTCATCGGGCGCGCAGGCGGCCTCGGCAACAATCATGGCCTGCTCGCGCGTAAGCTCGGCAACGCCAAGTTCCTTCATCGTGACCGGCAGGCCCAGCTCAATGCAGAAGCCCAAGACTTCCTCGAGTTTCTCAGTCGGAGCATCCTCGAGTACCAGCTGAACGATGGTACCAAAGGCGACCTTCTCGCCGTGATACATGCCGTGGCACTCGGGCAGCATCGTCAGGCCATTGTGGATGGCATGAGCAGCAGCAAGGCCCGAGCTCTCAAAGCCAATACCGGAGAGCAGCGTGTTTGCCTCGATGATATGCTCGACGGCAGGCGTGAGCGCACCCTTCTCCAGCGCGACCTTGGCCTTGACGCCATCGGCCATAAGCGTCTCGTAGCAGAGCTTGGCGAGCGCCAGGCCAGCCATTCCGCCCTTGCCGCCGGCGCAGGTGCCGCCGTCGGCATCATGCGTCGCCTGGGCCTCAAAGTAGGTTGCGAGCGCATCGCCCATACCGGAAACCGTCAGGCGCACCGGGCTCGCCGCGATAACCGTCGTATCCATCAGGACAATATTGGGGTTTGCCTTAAGGAAGAGGTACTTGTCGAACTGGCCGTCATCGGTATAAAGCACCGAAAGCGCCGAACACGGGGCATCGGTCGAAGCGATGGTGGGGCAAATGATAACCGGGGACTCCAGGTAGTAGGCAACGGCCTTCGCGGTGTCGAGGATCTTGCCGCCACCGACGCCGACGATGATGTCGCAACCGTTGTCGCGAGCGAGCGCAACCAGGCGATCGACCTCGCCCTTGGAGCACTCGCCGTTAAAGTCCTCAAACAGCAGCTCGGCCTTAGCCTCAGCAAAACCGCCCTCGATCTTAGCACCGACGCGCTTCTTGCCCGAAGGCGTCACGATGACGAGGGCCTTAGCGCCGAGCGGCTCGACATAGGAACCGAGCTTGGCCAGCTCGTCCGGGCCCTGGATGTACTTGCTGGGGCTATTGAAAATTGCAGCCATAACTATCCCATTCTCTAAAATAAAAAAGAAAGGGGCTCCGTACAGATACGTGCGGAGCCCCTCGTTACGATAACAAGAGTCGATTAGAAATCGATGTCGGTGTCGTAGTAGCAGGCCTTGAGAATCTTCTCGAAGTCGGCAGCCTTGGTCTCACGCGGGTTCTCGGGCGTGCAGGCGTCCTGCTCGGCGTTCGCGGCGATCTCGGGGAGCTTCGCGAGGAACTCCTCCTCGGAAACCATCTGCGGGTTCTCGGCGTCGACCTTCACGCCACCATTCGCGTAATCCTTGATGGACTGCGGAATGTTGAGCTGGTCGTTGAGGTCGCGAATCTTCTGGACGAGCGCAGCGATGAGCTCCTCGTTGGTCTCGCCGGGAAGGTGCAGGATCTCCTTGGCCACGTAAGCGTAACGCTCGGCAGCACGGGGATCCTTGGAGTTCCACTGGATGACCTTGCCCAGGTACATGGCGTTAGCAGCACCGTGGATGATGTGGCCGTTCTCAAAAGCTGCACCGGTCTTGTGAGCCATGGAGTGAACGATGCCGAGCAGGCCCGAGGAGAAGGCGATACCGGCGATGCACTGAGCCTCGTGCATGTGCTGACGGGCCTCATGGTCGCCAGCATAGGACTTGGGCAGCCACTCGACGATCTCGCGGATGCCGTGCAGAGCGTTGGCGTCGGTGAACATAGAGGCGCAGGTGGAAACGTAGGCCTCCATGCAGTGGGTCAGAGCGTCCATGCCGGTATGAGCGCACAGCTTGGCGGGCATGGTGTAGGTAAGCTCGGGGTCGACGATGGCGACATCAGGGGTGATGTTGAAGTCGGCCAGCGGGTACTTGATGCCCTTTTCGTAATCCGTGATGACGGAGAATGCGGTGACCTCGGTAGCAGTGCCGGAGGTAGAGGAAATGGCGCAGAAGTGAGCCTTCTGACGCAGCTCGGGGAAGCTGAACGGCTGGATAATGTTGTCGAAGGACTCCTCGGGATACTCGTAGAAGACCCACATGGCCTTAGCGGCATCGATGGGCGAACCGCCGCCGATAGCAACAATCCAGTCGGGCTCGAAGTCGCGCATAGCGGCTGCGCCCTTCATGACGGTCTCGATGGAGGGATCGGACTCGACGCCCTCGAACAGCTTGACCTCCATGCCGGCCTCTTTGAGGTCGGCCTCAACGTCCTGCAGGAACCCGCCGCGGCGCATAGAGCTGCCGCCAGAAACGATGATGGCCTTCTTACCCTTGAGGTTCTTCACCTCGTGGCGAGCGCCCTCACCAAAGTACAGATCGCGAGGATTGGTAAAACGTCCCATACTGTGCCTCCTAAACAAGCCCCTCTTAGACTTGCGTATATAACGGAGCACCCAATTGGCTCCGTTAGGACCGGTTTGCGCGTTGCCGGCGATGACAATGCGCGATGTCTAAACGTCTCAACGCTCAGACAAACACTATTTTACCGTTCTGGTTGGTCAGTTATTCACCTAAAGCCGCCAATGATGAAACGTTTTTTCTATCCCTGAAGACCCTTGTGCGGCATCCATACTCCCAAGCTGGGCAAACGTTTTATCAAGGTTGACTACATATCCCGGGCAGGACTGTGCCCCTCCAAAATATGCACCGTTCGCCGCCAAAAATCGACCGTTTGCGGCACCGTGATACCACTCGGTCGTCCAAGGTGCCGACATTTGTGCGACATCCGTCTTCGTGGTGCAAAGGTGCAAGTCCAAGTGCGGCACCCCCGGTGTGCCACATGCGGGTAAACTAGAACCTTATATAGAGACATTTGAACCCTAACCGCAGCAAAGGAGGCCCCATGGCATTCGATCCCATTCAAGAGGATTGCCATCGCCTCGTTCTTGAGGCCTTGCGCCGCGACAATATCCCACTCACCGACGGTGCCGCCGTAGAGCGCCTGATGGAACAATTCACCCGTAACCCTGCGTCACTCATCGTGCACGACCGCGACCGTGCTGGTCACCTCATTGCCAAGGTGGTCGAGGCTGTCGACTACCGCATTCCCTTTATCCCCGACGATGCCCAAGCCGAGCAAGAAGAGGCCGCAGCCGAGAACATGCTCCGCGAGGCAGCCGCGCTCGATCCGAGCAACTGGGATGCCCAGCGCATGCTGTGCGCCCTCACCGCCAACTCCAACGAGGAGTACGTACAGTACTTGGTATCCAAGCGCGATGAAGTCGAGCACGACCTGGCACTCAAGATCGCCTCGGCGCAGGACCCCTACGAGCGCGAGGCCGCTGGCGACCTTATGCGCCGCCCCTACCTGCGCTGGCTTGCCGCCCTTGCGTCGCGCGCCCTCATTAGCGGCCGCTATCGCATGTCGCTCGAAGCCGCGAATCGCAGCCTCGACTTTGCCCCCAACGATCCGGCCGGCGTCCGCCACACCGCGATGCTCGCCATGGCAAAGCTCGAATACCCTGCCGAGGAGCTCAAGCGCTTTCGCTCTGCCCACTCCGTACCCTATCTCGCCAACACGCCGCTACGCCGTCGTCCCAAGGATGCGGAGCGTGACTTGGACCCGTGGACGCTCATCGCGCTGATGAGCGCTACCTGGCGCGAGCTGGACTACGAGGGTGCCGAGCACTACTTGCGCATCCTTGCGCGCTCGTGTCCACACGCAGCCGAGGCGCTCTACTTCCAAACCGAGTTTCCCGATGGCGTCTATGCCCGTGTCAACGTGGGTGTGGGCTCCACCGACGAGCTTGTCCTTGCGCTGTCCGAGGCGACGCCGGTACTGCAGGAGGGCCTGGGCGCCCCCGACAACGCCAGCTTCGCCGCCTGGGTCGCCACCAACGATATCGTGCGTTCCCAAATCGATGAGCGCATACTGCGGGCGGCCGAGCAAGGTTTGCCGTTTAAGGGAGGAGACCTCTAATGGATCCGAGCGTCTACATCCCCGCCTACCTGGAGCGCGCCTACGTTGCGTCGCACCCCGAACTCACCGATGCAGCACGCGAGCTTGTCCATAACGACGTGAGCGTCAACCCTCATAAGTATGCGCAGACCGAGCATGCCCAGGCACTGCTGTCCTATGCCGGCGTTCATCGCCACCTGCTCGACGAGCTCCATCGCATCGAGGACATGGGCAGCGACGAGGAGTTCGAGCAGACGCGCAATCGCCTGTTCGACGATATGCGCGATGAGCTGCTCAAGATCGTCCGCATCGATGCGCATGTCCTCGACGCGCAGCTGCTCGCCATCATTTTGGCGGACACGCCCGTCGACGCCTGCCTGGGCGACCTGATGAAACTCGAGGCGACCACGGCCGATTACCTGCAGCAAAGCGTGCCCGGGTTCGACATGGAAGCTCCGCACTACTGGACCAACAAGGTCCTGGCAGACGGTGTGACAGCGGCCGATCTCACCGTAAGCGAGCCGGCGTTTATCGGGTGGCTCCACACGCTCGAGGCCATCTCGCAGCTGTGCATGGCGAGCGCTCGCTACCGTGCTGCCGCCAACTATTCTCGCCGCGTTCTTAAGGCGGAAGGCTATCCCACCCGAGCTGCGGGCACCGTGCTCCTCGCCCTCGCTCGCCTGGAAGACGAGGACGGCTTTTTTGCCCTGGCCCACCAGCTCGAGGAGCAGATGGGGGCCGATGCCCTCGAGAACTCCCCCTGGTACCTACTCGCCCGCACGATCTTGCTGTTCAAAACGAACAAGATGCGCCCGGCGACGCGCGCGCTGCGTGAGTTCGCTAACCGTTGCGAGGGCGGCGCGTTCTTCTTGCTGAACCCCATGTACCAGACGCCGTATCTTCCCTGCCGACCCGAGCCGCGCGACCCCTGGGACCTTTCGCACCAGGCAGTTTGGGAGGCCGACGGCATCATCTCGGACACCCCCGACTTTGCCCCCTGGGCCAACGCCTGCGAAGATGTATCGCAGCTTGCCCAGGAATTTGCGCGCCGCTACGGATTTTAGTGACGCACTCGACCCGACCATGTCGTTTACGTTAGGAACGGTTTCATGAATCTCCGCTCATCTCTTGCCTGCACCTCGAGCGATATCGCTCGCTGGGGACTGCGCTCTGTCCTCAAACGCCAGGGCGGCGTACTCCCCGGCCGCATCGCCATGAAGATCGATCCCGAGTTGCTGAGCGACCTCGCTGGCCTTGTCGACCGCAGCGTGGTGATCACCGGCACCAACGGTAAGACCACCACCTCCAACCTCATCGCCGACGCCGTTGCCGCCAGCGGCGCCACCGTGGTATGCAACCGCGCCGGCAACAACATGGAGCCGGGCGTGGTGGGCGCACTGCTCGAAGCGCGCAGCGACCTCAAGCGAGCCGGCGGCGGCAAGCGCGTGGGCGTTTTTGAGTGCGACGAGCTCTACACCGTACGCGTTCTGCCCAAGCTCAAACCGACGTACTTTGTGCTGCTCAACCTGTTCCGCGACCAGCTGGATCGCTATGGCGAGATCGACCATACCCAAGACGTCATCGCCCATGCGTTGGAGCTCTCTCCGACGACAACGCTCATCTACAACGCCGACGACCCGTTGTGTGCCTCGATTGCCGCGCGCGTTCCCAACGCGAGTATTGCCTTTGGCATCGACGGCGCCACCAACACCGAGTCCGACCGCATTAGCGACTCACGTTTTTGCTCACAGTGCAACGCGCCGCTGGAGTATGACTACGTGCAATACGGCCAGCTCGGCGCCTACCATTGCCCCTCGTGCGGCTGGGCCCGCCCTGCGCTTGTCCGTCGCGTGACGGACGTGAAGCTCGGCTGCGACGGCTACGGCTTTGACCTGGTCTTTGGACCTGCGCCCGACGCTGCTGCTGCACACATCGCCACACGCTACAACGGCCTGTACATGGTCTACAACGTTGCCGCTGCATTCTTTGCCGCACATGAGTTAGGCGTGGATACGGCGCACCTGCAGCCCACGCTCGACGCCTACGTCCCCGCCGGCGGACGCATGGGCCGCTGGGATATCGCCGGCCGCACCATCGAGGCCAACCTGGCTAAGAATCCCGTAGGCTTCGATCGACAAATCCAGTCCATCAAGACGGCAGGCGGCAGACTCTGCGCTTTCTTCCTCAACGACAACGACGCCGACGGCCACGATGTATCGTGGATCTACGACGTCGACTTCGAGCGCATCGCCGACACGCCGGGTCTTGTCGCCTTTGCCGGAGGCACGCGTGCGCACGACATGCAGGTACGCCTCAAGTACGCCGGCATCGATGCCGCGATTATCTCGGACGTCGCGCAGGCAATTGGCGCCGTGGCAGACGAGGCCGCCGATGACACCTTCTACGCCGTCGCCAACTACACGGCCTTCCCGCCGTTAGTCAAGGAGCTCGACGGGCTTAAAGACGACGATGCAAGCTCAATTGTCTCCCACGCCGTAACGCGCGCCGATGGTAGCGCTGTCCCCACCGATATTGCGCCGGTCGAGCTTTCGCGCCCGTTGCGCATCGTCTACCTGTATCCCGATGCGCTCAACCTCTACGCCGACGGCGGCAACGTTATCGCGCTCGAACGCCGCTGCGCCTGGCGCGGCATTCCCGTGCGTGTGGACGAAGTCCACATGGGCGAGACGCTCGACCTGACCGACGCCGACATCGTTATGATGGGCGGTGGCTCCGATCGCGACCAGCTGGCGGTTGCACATGAACTGCTCGCTCAAAAAGACAAGGTCGCGGCCTATGTTGAGGACGGCGGCACACTGCTTGCTATCTGTGGCGGTTATCAGCTGCTCGGCCGTTCGTACTACATGGGCGACGATCGCATTGAGGGTCTGGGCGTCATTGCCGCCGAGACTGTGCGCGGCTCCGACCGCCTGATCGGCAACGTCGCCGTCAAGACCGACCTGGCACCCGAGCCCTTTGTGGGATTCGAGAACCACGGCGGCCGCACCCTGCTCGATACA